>NZ_LEKR01000012.1:0-111642 GCF_001580555.1 Stenotrophomonas sp. DDT-1 | reverse complement strand
GGTAATCCAGATCCAGCGGACGCTGCAGCTGGCGGCCGTTGCCGTAGGTCCAGCCGGTCGCCGGGCCGAAGGCCGCATAGGTCACGTTGTTCACCACGATCTGGCGCGCCTGGCCAGGCCGGGTCAGACCGATCTGGCTGATGCGCCCTTGGATATCACGCACGTAGTCGGCCACGCTGCCGTCAGGGTAGGTCAACGCAGTCAGACGGCCCGACTTGCTGTAGGCATAGCGCAGCGTGCTGGCAACGCCGTTGACGGTCTGCACCTTCCGGGTGACTTGGCCGAAACGGTCGTGACAGTACTGGGTGCTGCCATTGGCGTGCAGCACCTGCCCGAGGCGCCCCTTGGCGAAGCGCTCCTCGGCAGTACACGCAGCAGGCGCCACGTCATAACTGTAGCCCACGTCCAGATTGGGGTCCGGGTAGGCGATGCCGATCAGGCGGTTAAGCGCATCGTAGTGATAGGTGGCGGTGACGCCACGCGCATCGGTAGCCGTCTTGCGGTTGCCGGCGGCGTCCACGGTGAAGCTGCTGGCACCGCTGTCCGGGCTGACCTGCCCGGTCAGGTCACCGAAACCGTTGTAGGTGTAGGTCGTATGCAGGCCCTTCGGGTCGGTGACCTGGGTGACCTGGTCCAGCGCGTTGTACTGGCTGCGGATCTCCGCCGCGACGCCGCCGACGTCCTGCAGGGTCTGCGCCAAGCGGTTCAACGGATCGTACTGCTGGCTGGTCACGCGCTGCAGGGCATCGGTCACCGTCTGTGGGTTGCCGTTGGCATCGTAGGCAAAGCCGGTGGCGTGGTTGCCCGCATCCTTCAGCGCGGTCAGCTGGCCAAGCGTGTTGAACGTCCGCGCCAGGGTACGGCGCAGGGTGCCGCCTGCATCCAGCGTGTCTTCCTTGAGGCGGTTGCCGGCGTTGTCCAATGCGTAGTGGATCGTGTTGCCGCTGTTGTCCGCAATATCGGTCAAGCGCTGGGCGGCGTCATAGACATAGGTGACACTGCTGCCGTCCGGCTCGGTGACCTGCTGCACCTGGCCGGTCGGCCAGTAGCTGATCTGGGTCACCCGGTCCTCGGCTGTGGTGGCACCGCGCACGGTCACCGAGGTCGGCCAGCCGCGCGCATGGTAGGTGTAATCGGTGACCACGCCGTTGGCATCCTTGACCGACAACGGCCGCCCGAACGCGTCGTAGGCCAAGGTCTCGACCGTCTGGCCCAGCGCATTGGTCACGCTGCGCAGGTCGCCCTTGCGATAACTGCAGGCACCACTGGTCGCGCATCCCGCGTCGTCTGCGGTGTAGTAGGCATAGGTGGAGACATCCGCCACATCACTGCGTGGGCCATCCACGCTACGCAGCAGTCCCACCAGCGGGCACTCCGGCCCTTCGGCCTCACAGTAGGTCTGCGTGGTGATGCGGGTATCACCGGTCACCCTGTCGCGCACGGTGATGGTGGTCGGCTGGAGGCGCGCATTGCGCGCGATGCGGATCTCACGGTTGCCAACGGTCTGCTGGACCAGCCGATTGCTGTCCATGGCCACGCGCGTTTCGCTGATGCGCTGGTCCGGAGTACCGGCCGCTTCGGTGGTGGTGGTCACGCTGACAGCACCTGCGACAGCGTCGCTGGCCTCGGCATAGGCGTAGTTGGTAACAACGCCACGGCGATCGGTCACCGACTGAAGCCGACGCCGGAAATCGGTGCCCTCGGGCAGATAGGTGCGACTGATGCTGCCGTTGCTTTCGGTGATGCCGTTGACCTTGCGCGGAAGGCCACTGGAGCCGATGGCGGTCAAGGCGTAGGTGCTCTGCTTGCCCAGTGCGTCGGTGACGGTGGTGGTTCCTGCCGGGGTGTACTCCAGGCGCACGCCATCAATGCCTACGTCGGCCTGACTGCAGTCGCCGGAGTGACGGCTGCAGGTGACCCGTCCCTTGGCGTCGTAGCCGTACCAGCTGTAGCGCCGGGTGTCTTCGGCGGTCACGCCGGTCAGGTAGCCTGGGAAGCGGGCGTCCTCATAGTGATACGTCCGGCTGGCACCGTCTGCATAGGTCGCGGTGATCAGTTCCCCGGCCGGGGAGTAGGCGTAGCTCACCACAGGCTGGCCGGCGATCACCAGGGCCGAGATCAGTGAATCGTCGCCCGGCGCGAGGTACTGGACGTCCACGCGTCGGCCGGTTGAATGGGTGATGCTGAGCAGGCGGCCGCGGCTGTCGTGTGCATAGGTCAGCGAAGTACCGTCTTCAAAATCGCGGCGCTGCATCAAGCCATCAGCATCAAAATAAATGCGCTCTCCGGCACGTGAAAGTTGCCAGTTGGTGCCCTGCTGGACCGCGCGATCGCCGCTTCCGTCCATGGCTTCGTAGCTTGCCCCCACTTTCTGGAATGCGGTCTGCCCGCCATCGGCGCCGATCAGCCCAACTTTCAGTTCGGAGCTGGGAGGGAAGGTGGAATCGTCTACGCCTGCGGTAAGCCGCAGATTGTGGGAATGGGTCCAGCCCGTACCCAACGCGCCGCCCGCCGTGCTCGTCAGGGAGTGATAGTGGCGTTGGAAGCTCACCCATCCAAGGTTGAAATCCGGCTCAGGCTGGGATTTATCGCCAGTGGTCGGATCACACGGGTTACCAACAGGACACTGCTGCGGCGGCAGCGGCCCGCTTGTGTAGGAGAGCATGGGCGACATGTGCGGCTCGTCCTGCTGGACCAGAGAGCACATCTGCAGGGCCTCATTCCACGTCAGGGACGGTCGATTCGGACAAAGCGCCGTTCTGGCCCGGCGCACACGCTCCCACCCCACTATCGACGAGCATTCTTGAGTGCTCTGATGATAGAAGTTCAAGGTGTAATGAAAATCCTTCTCCTCGTTGGTGACGCTACCGTCGTCGCCCCTGCCAAGTCCGAGGAGCTCCACCCAAGGATCCTCCGTGAGTGAAGTCGCCGGGCACTGCGGGTCGCTGACGCGGGTAGCGAGGATCACGCTACGAATCTGATCTTCGGATGAGTACTCCTGCCCTGAGTGGATGTAGACCCAGTCGGTAGTAACGATCTTCTCGGGTCTCACCCGGTAATCGTAGATGACCTTCTTTCCAAGGACGCGTTGGCGTTTGACATGCCAATCGAAGGGTTTGTCCTTTTCGTACTGGGAAAAGAGCGACTTGATGTCCTTCTGCACCGCCGCTTCGGTGGCTCGCGGCTGGCCCATCGACAGGTAGCTCTCCCACTTCTTCTGCACCTCCTGCGCCTGCGCAGCCCAAGGAGCCAAGCTCCCCAGCGCGATCATCGCCAGTGCGGCACACGAAATGGTCTTCAGTCGTTCCAACATCCCTGTTCTCCTTCCTGGACAAACACAGCACCGGCAGGAACGAGAACGTGGGGCGGTTGCCTCACCACGTCATGCTTCGGATCGTCCCTGGTCCGGAATGCGGTCTGACCGCATGGGGGACGTTATCTCCGATGTCGTTTACACATTCAAGTCAGAAACTGTGGAGTGGGTCGGATTTCAGAGTTTTCTGATTCAGGGGGGGGGAACGTGTCGGAAATTCAGCCGAGCGTGGGCTCGGCTCTACAAGGCGAATGCCTCCAGAAACAGAAACACCGGGCAGTGCCCGGCGTCTCCGTCACAGCGTGGAAGGGTGTAAACCTCAATACTTACCATCGAACGCGAAGATCGGCTTGCGCTGCTTCCACGCACCTGCAGTGAAGTCCGGGAACTCCAGCGTCTGGAAGCTGTTGGCGATCGACTGCTCGCTCAACGGGGTGATCGCACTCCAGGTCACTGCGTCGTAGATGTCGATCGGCATCGGTGCCTTGGCCTTCAGCGCTTCCACGAAGGCATGGATGACGAACCAGTCCATGCCACCGTGGCCGGCGCTGGCGGCGGTATCGGCATTCTGCTTCCACAGCGGGTGCTCGTACTCGTCCTGGTACTTCTTGAACTCCTCCCACTGGTGCGGCGGGCTGCGGCCTTCGATGTGGATCGAATGGTTCACGTCCATCCACAGACCCTTGGTGCCCTGCACGCGGAAGCCCATCGAGTACGGGCGCGGCAGCGAGGTGTCGTGCTGCAGCAGGATGGTCTCGCCGTTCTCGCAGGCCAGCGTGGTGGTGACGATGTCGCCGAGCTTGAACTTCACCTGGGTGCTGGGGTGGGTGGTGCCGCCACTCTTGGCCACGGTGTATTCGTGCAGGCCGCGTGCCTTGGTCGCGAAGGCATTGATGTGGGTGAAGCGGTTGCCGCGGTTGATGCCGGTGTACATCGCGCACGGGCCGATGCCGTGGCTGGGGTACAGCTCGCCGTTGCGTTCCACCGAATGCTCGGTGCGCCAGCGGGCTTCGCTCCAGCCCTTGGGCCCGAACTCCACGCCGCTGTCGTAGGGCTGGTTCGGATCGCCGGAATTGAACTTCACGCCGCGCAGGTCGTGCTGGTAGCCGGCCTGCAGATGCACCAGCTCGCCGAACAGGCCCTGGCGCACCATCTGCAACGCCGCCATCACGTCGCGGCGGTAGCAGACGTTCTCCAGCAGCATGTACGGGGTGCCGGTGCTCAGCTGGGTCTTCAGCACGTCCCAGTGGTCCTGCAGGGTGATGCCGGCCACCACTTCACAGCCCACGGCCACGCCGGCCTGCATCGCGGCAATCGCCATCGGTGCGTGGTACTCCCACGGCGTGGCGATGATCACGCCATCGATGCCCTTCTGTTCCAGCAGGCGCTTCCACGCGTTGGTATCACGATCCTGGCCATAGGTCTTCGGCGCGGGCTTGCCGGCCTTCGCCACCATCTCTGTGGCACGGCCCAGCATGATCGGCTCGATGTCGCACAGGGCAACCACTTCGACGTCGTCGCGGCGTACCAGCTCCTTCAGCAGCACCAGCCCGCGCATGCCGGTACCGATCATGGCCAGGCGCACCTTGCGCCCGCGTGCCCATGCCGGGGTCTGTGGCAGCAGGCTGCTGGCGGCGACAGCGGCACTGGCCGCGATGAATTCCCTACGCTTCATGGCAAACATCTCTCCTCTTGGCAGCGTGCCGGCCGCAGCCGGCACGCCAGGTCACGCAAACGGAATCACTTGAACCGGTAGCCGATGGTCACACTGTAACCACGGCCGAAGATGGTGGCGTAGTCACTGGAGTCACCCAGGAAGCTGTTCGGATCGTAGAACGGCAGGCGGTTGAACAGGTTCTTGACGGTGAAGCTCAGGTTCCACGCATCGTCCGGGCGCCAGGTGACGCTCATGTTGGCGGTCCACCACGACGGTGCACCATCGCACTTGCTCTTCTGCAGGGCCAGGTAGCCGCCGGTGCAGGTTTCCTTGTTGTTGCTCTCTTCGTCGATCTGGTCGGTAGCCCACTTGGTGCCACCCACGTAGTTGACGAACATGCTGGTGGTCACCTGCTTGTAGGTCCAGTCTGCATTGAGCGTGGCACGCAGGCGCGGGTTGTTGTAGTAGCCCACCACGTCGCCGTAGTACCAGCCGTTCTCCGCGTCCATATAGAAGCGGTTGCGGTTGGCGATGGTGGCGGCCAGGCCGATGTTCAGGCTGCCCCAGTCGCCCAGCGAGAAGCGGCTGCGCGCGTCGATGTCGAAGCCGTCGATCAGCGTCTTGCCGCGGTTCTTGTACTGGCCGACCACGCTGGCCACGTTGCCGGCGGAGTAGCCCGGCAGGGTGGCCGGGCAGCTCACGCCGCTGGCCGGGTCGGCGCACATCGCCGCCAACTGGGCAAGATTGGCACGGTCGCTGTCGGTGATCGGCGAGCGCGACATCGAGATGATGTCTTCCATGCGGCGGTAGTCCGGCGCGACGATTTCGTTGTCACGGTAGATGAACCAGTAGTCGGCCGACACCGACAGCCAGGTTGCCGGCTCGTAGACGAAGCCGAGGGTGGCGATCTTCGCCTTCTCCGGCTTCAGATCCTTGTTCGGCTGGGTCATGCGCGCCACGGTGCGGCTGCAGTCGACGTTCAGCAGGGTCTTGCCGAGGTCGACGTCACCCGGCCGCTGCGACTTCAGTAGCAGGTTGGCGATGGCGTTGGTCTCGCCGCAGCGCAGTTCGTCACGGAAGCCACCGAGCTGTGCGAACACGCCGCCGTTGCCGGACTCGGCCAGGCTCGGTGCGCGGAAGCCGGTGGAATAGGTGCCGCGCAGCATCAGCTGATCGAACGCCTGGTACTTGAAGCCGATCTTCGGCGCCACGTTGGCACTGAAGTTCGGGTACTTGTCCACGCGCACCGCCGCATCCAGTTCCAGCTTGTCGGTGATCGGCGCCACGGTCTCGGCAAACAGCGCGTAGGTGTTGCGCTTGCCGTCGAACCACGAGCCGCCCTGCTGGGTGATCAGGCCATTGGCCGCATCGGCGTTGCCCGGGGTGTAGAAGGTCTCACGGCTGGCGTTGAAACCGAACGCGGCGCGCATCTCGCCCGCCGGCAGCTGGAACAGCGGTCCTTCGATCTTGCCGTCCAGGGTATGCAGGCGGGTCCACGACTGGATGTCGAAGGTCGGGAACGCTTCACGGATCAACGCGGCGTTGGCTTCGCTGATCTCGCCGAACTTGTACGCCGGGTGGTCGGAGATGATCACCCGACCGGTACCAGGATCGATCGTGTACGGCCCGAACGCCTTCTCGAAGCCCTTGGTGTTGACGTTGATCGTCTGGTAGGTGGTGGAGTGGGTACCGGCGCTGGCGAAGGCGGTCTCCCAGTTCCAGTCACCGCGGTTGCCACGCGCACCGGCCAGCACGCGGTAGCTCTTGTCGGTATTGCGCTGGCCGAAGTAGTTCGGGCCGGCATCCTGCAGCAGGTAGTTCAGGCCGACCACGCCGCCCATCATGGCCTTCAACTGCGGGCTGGCGTGGTTGTACTCGTTGTTCGGGCCCAGGAACGGGTACAGGAACTGGTTGACGGTGTTGCCGGTGTTGCGCGAGAACCAGCTGGTCGGGTTGCCGGTGGTGGTGCCGTAGGTGCGCGGCGTGCCGCCGTTGGCGCGCAGGTCGATGTCGGTGTAGGTCGCCTCGGCGAAGATCTCGGTGTTGTCACCGACCAGGAAGGTGCCGTTGAGGTAGGCGGTGTTGCGCTCGGACTTGGCGCCGGCATCGATCTCGTTGTTCATCCAGGTTTCCCAGACGCAACGCGGGCCGGCCGCTTCACTGGTCAGCACGTTCCTGCAGCCCGGCGCAGCTTCCTGCACGCGGCGGCCGGTGACCGGATCGAAGGCGAAGTAGGTGCCCGGGTTGAACTCGCCCGGCTTGCTGCCCACGCCCAGGCGCAGGTTGTTGAGGTAGTTCGGGTTGTTGACGTAGTACTGGTCCGGACGCTTGTCGTAGAAATCGCTCAGCGGAATCGCGTCGCGACGGTACATGTTGACCGCGCCATAGATATTGAAGCGGTTCTCGGCCAGGTCACCGAAGCCGGCGGTGATGCTGGCCTGGCGCTCACCGTAGGAATCGATGCGCGAGGAGGTGTCGTTGGTGAAGCTGATCTCGGCACCCTGGAAGTTGCGCTTGGTGATCACGTTGATCACGCCGGCCACCGCGTCGGTACCGTACACGGCCGACGCGCCGTCGGTCAGCACTTCCATGCGCTCGATGGCCGCCGCCGGAATCGCATCGATGTTGACGAACTGGGTCTGGAAGCCGGCCGGCGCACCGTAGTACGACAGGCGGCGACCGTTCAGCAGCACCAGCGTGCCCTGTGCGCCGAGCCCGCGCAGGTTGGCCTGCGAGGCACCATCGGAACCGGTGAACAGCGAGCGCGCATCCTGCTGCGCAGGGCGTGCGGCCGGCAGGTTGTCGAGCACCTGCAGCAGCGTGCGCGCACCCATGTTCTGGATGTCCTGCTTGCTGATCACCTGCACCGGCGAGGCGGTTTCAACGTCGGTGCGGCGGATGTTGGAGCCGGTGACCTCGATGCGGGCCAGGTCGGTGGCGTTGTCCTTGCTCTCCTGGGCGAAGGCAGGAGCGGCAAGCGAGAACAGCGCGCCGGCAATGGCCAGCGTCAGCGGAGCGATCGAGCGGCAGGGGGGGCGGTGGTGGCGGGCGGGCAACATCGGGGTTCTCTCCTGGCAGGGGTGCGGCGCAACTGAGTGAGCGCGTGGGCGTTCGGCGGGCAAAACGCTCCCGGGCCACGGCCATGAGGGCCGTAGTCGGGATGGGGCGGGGGAGGAGCGGTGTTACGTGGGGGTCATGGGGCGACGATGCTGGCGGAGTCGCCCTCCTGGCCGATCAGTACGGCGTTGGCCCAGTTGGCACAGACCTGGGCGGGTTGGCTGCCCTGCGCACCCAGCGTGCGCAGGCTCAGGGTGGAAAGGCCACGGATGTCCAGCTCCGGCTTGACCACGCCGGGCGCCTTCACCAGGCCGCTGTCGTACAGCAGGCGGTTGTCGCCCCATACCTGGAACTGCAGGCCGCCGGCGTTGCGGCAGGCGTCGTCGATGCCGAGGTCGGCACGCAGCAGGTGCCAGCCGCCCTGCAGGCGCAGGTCGATGCGGCTGTTGGCGCCGACCCCCAGGCCACGGCGGAACTGCAGGCCGTTCATGCGCATACCGGCGTCGCCACGGAAGGACTGGTCGGTACGCAGCTGGCTGGCCAGCGCGGCCGGCACCGGCAGCTCGGAGAGATAGCGCTGCCGGGCCGGTCGCTCCGGTTCCTGGTGTTCGAGGATGTGGAAGGTGGACAGTGCGATCGGGCCGACGTCGCGCGGCTGCAACGCATCGAAGGCGCGGGCACTGCCCTGTGCTGCCGTCACCATCGGGTCGGTGCTGCTGGCGCCGTCGCCTTCCGGGTTCTGCACGCTCAGGACGCGGAAGCGCAGCAGGCGGCCGGCATGGGCCGGGAAGTCGATGCGTTGCACGCCTTCCTTCAGCTGCAGGCGGCCACGGGCGATCGGCTCGCCCCACTCGCCATTGCTGTCGCCGAGGTACACCTCGTAATCGCGCACCTGGCCGTGCTTCCAGTTCTTGTCGTTGCGCGGCGCGATGTCGATGCCATCGATCATCCTGCGCTCGCCGAAGCCGATCACCCACTCGTGCGCGCCGGTGCGCACGGCCTGGTTGCGCACGCTGCGGAACCAGGTGTTGGGATCATCATCGAAGGCGTTCTCCAGCGCGTGACCGGGCTCCTCGGCCGGGCGGTTGACCACCAGCAGGCTGTCTGCAGGCAGTTCGCGGCCCAGCACCGGCGCGGCCGGGTAGGCATCATCGGCCACTGCGGCAGCGACCGCGAAGTCCAGCTGCAGCTGCAGTGGCTGGCGGATGTCCTGGGCAGCGGTGCGCACATGCAGCGTGCCGCGGCGCTCCCGCGCGTCGAAGTACCAGCCCTCGTTGGCGCTGTTGAAGGCGGCGGCATCGGCCAGCGCCGGCAAGGCGCGGCCATCGGCCTGCACTGCACGCGGCGCCTGCCGGCTGAGCACACGCAGGCCGTAGCGGCGCTGCGCCAGCTGGCCGTTGTACTGGCCCTGCACCGCGTCGATCTGCACCTGCACCGGGCCGCTGCCCTGCGCCGGCGCCTGCACGCGGATCTGCTGCGTGCTCGACTCGCCCTGCTGGTAACGACGCGTGTTGCCATCGTCTTCGTACAACGTGTACTGCGAATCGCCCTGCGGGTACAGGTCGAAGGTCACTTCATCGAGCGGCTTTTCGCCATCGAACAGCATCGACGGGTACATCGGCAGGATCGCACCGGCACGCACGAACACCGGCAGCGTGGCCAGGTCCACCTGGCGGTCCAGCTGGCGGCCGTCGGCACCGGCCTGCACGCGGCGGCCGTCCCAGTAGTCGATCCACCCCCCGGCCGGCAGGTGGATGTCGCGGCGCCAGCCACGGCTGGCGGCCTGGCTGCGGTACACCGGCGCCACCAGCAGGTCGCGGCCGAGCAGGAACTGGTACTTGTAGGTCTCATCCTGTGCATGCGGGTCGCGCGGGTAGTCCCACATCAGCCCCCGCACCGGCGGTGCGCCGGTCTGCGCGGCCTCGTGCACCAGCCCGTACATGTACGGGGTCAGGCGCATCTTCAACTTCAGGTAGTCGCGGTTGATGCTGCGGTACGGCTCGTCGTACCACCACGGGTGCTTGCGCGCATTCGACGACCAGCCGCTCATGCCCATCAGCACCGGCGTGAACGCCTTCCACTGCAGGTCGCGGGTGAAGGTCTCGGCGCTGCCGCCGAAGATTGCATCGACGTCGCCACTGGCGTAGGCCATGCCGGACAGGCCCGAACCGACCAGGGTCGGCACGTGCCAGCGGATGTAATCCCAGCTGCTGCTCTGGTCGCCGGTCCACGCGACGGCGTAGCGCTGGATACCGGCCCAGCCCATCACCGTCCACAGGAACGGGCGCGAATCGGAATTGTCGAGGATGCCGTTGAACGCCTGGCGGTTGGCGTCCATCGCGAACTGGTAGCCCTTGCCGGTCCAGGCCACGTCCAGCTTCTGCACGCGGCTGCCGGCCTTGCCCACTTCCCAGGCGATCTTGTCGACGCCGTTCTCGGTCCACAGTCCGGTGCGGAAGCCGTAGCCGGCCAGCCCCTTCACGGTTTCCGGCAACTGCTTGTAACCGCAGCCGTAGCCGTCGTTGGGCAGAATCCAGCCACCGGGCATGTCGTGCTCGCGGTACTGCTTGGCCACGCTGTCGATCACATCCGGCGTGGTGCCGGTCGGGCCGTCGCTCCAGCCTTCGGGCACGGTGCCGGGCTTCCTGCTGTTGTCGCCGTCGTTGTAGCAGTCGGCATCGCCATAGGACAGCGCCCAGCGCGCCACCATGTTCGGGCGGCCGGTCAGCTGGGTGTAGCGCTCGATCAGCTTGGGCAGGTCGGCGCCGACGAAGTAGTACGCGTCGAAACGGTCTTCGCGATGCAGCAGCGTGGCCTGGTCGGGCTGGCGCAGGTCGTAGCTGCCATCGCTCCACGTATTGCGCAGCATGCCCCAGCCACGGCTGCTCAGCAGCATCGGTGCAGGGCTGGGGCGGTCGCCCTCTTCCCAGCCGCCGGAATAGGACACTTCCAGCTCGCGGCCCTTGAACTGGTAACGGCCGTTCTGCTGGCCGCCCCCGAAGTAGCCCTCATCGGCCTGCGAGGACAGCACCTGCACGCTCTGCGTGGCCTCCAGGTCCAGCGGCTGCAGTTCCTGCCACAGCGCGGTGGGTTGGCCGTTGTCCAGACGTTCCAGGCGCAGGCGCAGCGGCTGCCGCTGCACATGCAGGACCAGTGCGTCGGTACGCACGCGGATTTCCTGCGCGTCTTCTTCCAGCTGCGCCTGCACGTTCGCCTTGGGCTGCGGCAGCACGATCGGTGCGGCCTTGTCGCCGGCCCCGGTCAACGTGCCGTTGCGGCCGGCCTGCACGCGGATGATGTCGGTCGCCGGCAGTTCAATGCGGATGCGCGCTCCCTTGTCGGTCTGCAGGTCCCAGCCCTGCACGCCATCGCGGCTGGCGCTGGCGCTGACCGACCGCAGGTTGCCGACCGGCTCGGCCCGGGCCGTCATGGACGCCAGCATCAAGGCCGGCATCAGGGCCAGCATCAGCGGCGAGCGACGAACGCAGTTTTCCACGCGGACTCCCAACCCGTTCACCGGGCGTTTCGAAAGCGACTGGGCCGACTCTAGGGCAGCGATTCGAAAGATGTCAACAAATTGAAAGGAAAAAGGAAGATATATTCCATTGAAACGAAAGTTGCTGCGTCGCAACACTTTGTGTAATCGCTTGCAGGCGCCTGTTAAGCATTGTGCGATACGGCATCCGGCCCGTTCTTTCGTTTCCCCGAGCACTCCCTGGCGGGAAAAGCCACCACGCCATTTTCTTTCTTTTTACTTTCGCTATTTGACATTTCGAAAGAAAACGCAGATGGTGCGCTGGCCCAACTGGAACCTCCGAATGGACGTCACCCTGCTTTCCGATGTGTCCGCCTGGCAGCGCCTTGGCGGAGCCGATACCGCTACCGAAATCGCCCAGCAGCCTGCGCTGTGGGAAGCCCTTGCACAGGACCTGTCGCGTGCCCGCGACCGCCTGCAGGCCTTCCTCGGCGACAGCCTCAACGATCCCAACCAGCGCGTGCTGTTCACCGGCGCCGGCAGCTCCGGCTTCATCGCCGAAATGGTGGCCGACGCGATCAACGCGCAATGGCCAGCCGATGTGCGCGTGGTGCACACCACCAGCCTGCTGACCCACCCGGCGCTGTACCTGCAGCGTGACCGACCGACCCTGCTGGTGTCGTTCGGCCGCAGTGGCTCCAGCCCGGAAAGCGTGGCAGCGGTGGATCGCGTGCGCAGCGACGTGGACGACGCGCGCTTCCTCGATATCACCTGCAACGCCGATGGCGAACTGGCCCGCCGTGGCGCCGGCCGTGCCGATACCTGCACCCTGCTGATGCCCTCGGCAAGCTGCGATCGTGCCTTCGCCATGACCAGCAGCCTGACCTGCATGCTGCTGGCTGCGCTGACCGTGTTCGATCGTTCGCCGTGGGATGCGCGCGTGGCGCGCCTGAAGCAGATCGCCGCGCTGGCCCGCGAAGGCCAGGCGCAGTGGGACGCACCAGTGGCAACGCTTGCGCAGCGCCCGTTCAACCGCGTGATCTACCTTGGCAGCGGGCCGCTGGAAGCGCTGGCCCGCGAGTGTGCACTGAAGGTGCTGGAGCTGACCGCTGGCCGCGTTCTGGCGCTGGCCAACACGCCGCTGGGCTTCCGCCATGGCCCGAAGTCGACGCTGGATGGCAACACCGTGGTGGTAGTGCTGCGCAGCGTGCAGCCGCTCGCGCGCCGCTACGAGCAGGACCTGCTGGAAGAACTGCGCCGCGATGGCGTGGCCGGGCAGGTGCTGGCGATCGGTCCGCATTCGGATATCGGCGCCGATGACGATTACACCCTCACCGTACCAGCGCTGGACGATCCGTGGCTGGCACCGGTGTGGCTGGGCTTCGCGCAGCTGTTTGCGCTGCAGCGCTCGGCCGCGCTGGGACTGACCCCGGACAACCCGTTCCCGGATGGCACCGTCAACCGCGTCGTCAAGGGCGTCACCATCCACCATGGCTGAGCTGATCGCCCACGCCTGCTATGGCATCGACATCGGCGGCACCAAGATCGAGCTGGTGGCGTGCGATGCGGCGATGCAGGTCACCTGGCGCCGCCGCGTGGCCACGCCGCAGGGCGACTACGATGGTTTCCTGCAGGCCGTGGTGACGCTGGTGGCCGAGGCCGACGCCGCGCTGGGCCGGAATGATGCGGCCATCGGCATTGCCCTGCCCGGCGTGCGTGACCGCCGCAGCGGCCGCCAGCTCAGCGCGAACGTGCCCGCACTGACCGGTCAATGCGTGGCGCAGGATCTGCAGGCGCGGCTGCAACGCTCGCTGCATTTCGGCAACGACCTGCAGTGCTTTGCCCTGTCGGAAGCGCACGGCGGCGCCGCCGACGGCTACCCCAGCATGTTCGGCGCCATCCTCGGCACCGGTGCCGGCGGTGGCTTCTGTCTGCAGGGCCGGCTGCTGTCCGGCTTCAACGGTCTGGCCGGCGAATGGGGCCACTGGAGCGTGCCCGGCCATCTGCTGCAGCGCCATGGCCTGCCGCTGCTGGACTGCGGCTGCGGCCTGCAGGGCTGCGTGGAGCGCTATGTGTCCGGCAGCGGATTGGCCATGATCGAACGCCACCTCGGAGGCAGCGCCGTCGATGCCAGTGCGGTGATCACGCTGGCCGAAGCCGGCGATGCCCGCGCGCGCAAGGCGCTGGACATTCATCGTGATCTGCTCGGCCACAGCCTGGCCGCGCTGGTGCTGGCGCTGGACCCGCACGTGATCGTGCTCGGCGGTGGACTCTCGCAGTACGCGCCGCTGTACCAGCAGCTGCCGGCCGCCATCGCCACCCATCTGTTCAATGGCGTGCAGGTCCCGCCGATCGTGCCGCCACGGTTCGGCGATGCCGGTGGCGCACGTGGCGCTGCCCTGCTCGCCTGCCAACCCTCGTTTTCCTGATCTCCGGAGCCTGACCATGTCCCCGTTGCAGACCCTGCTTGCTTCCCACCGCGCCGGCGCCAACGTCGGCCTGTACAGCGTCTGCTGCAGCAACGAGCAGGTGCTGCGCGCGGCCATGCACGTCGCCCTGGCGCATGGCACCGTGCTGCTGATCGAGGCCACCTCCAACCAGGTCGATCAGTTCGGCGGCTATACCGGCATGACCCCGCCGCAGTACCGCGACTACGTCGGTACCCTGGCCGATGAGGAAGGCTTCCCGCGCGAGCGGCTGATCCTCGGCGGTGACCACCTTGGCCCGAATGCCTGGCAGAAGCGCCCGGCGGCCGAAGCGATGACCCACGCGCGCGTGCTGATCGAAGCCTACGTCGCCGCCGGTTTCCACAAGATCCATCTCGACTGCAGCATGTCCTGCGCCGACGACCCGGTGCCGCTGCCCGATGCCATCGTTGCCGCACGCTCGGCCGAGCTGGCCGAGATCGCCGAACGCACCGCCGCCGAACACGGCCTGCCGCCGCCGGTCTACGTGATCGGTACCGAGGTGCCGATTCCCGGTGGAGAAGCCTCGCTTGCCGAGGGCCTGCAGGTGACCACGCCGGCCGCCGCCGCACAGACCCTGGCCATCCACCAGCAGGCGTTCGACACGCCGCAGCTGCGTGATGCGTGGCAGCGCGTGATCGCGATGGTGGTGCAGCCGGGCGTCGACTTCGACCACAGCAGCGTGCACGAGTACGACGCCTCCGCTGCCAGTACGCTGGCCGATTTCCTCGAACAGCAGCCACGCATCGTGTTCGAAGCGCACTCCACCGACTACCAGCGCGAGAGCGGCCTGCACGCGCTGGTGCGCGACCACTTCGCCATCCTCAAGGTCGGGCCCGCGGCCACCTTCGCCTACCGCGAAGCGCTGTTCGCGCTGGCCGCGATCGAGGCCGAACTGCTGCCGGCGGCACAGTGCTCGCGCCTGCCGCAGGTGCTGGACGAGGTGATGGTGGCGCAGCCGAAGTACTGGCAGTCCTACTACCAGGGCGATGACGCCGCGCTGCGCCTGCTGCGCAGTTACTCCTTCAGCGACCGCTGCCGTTACTACTGGGGCGAGCCCGCGCTGGTGCAGGCGGTGCAGACCCTGTTCGCCAACCTGGAACAGCACGCGCCGCCACTGGTGCTGCTCAGCCAGTACCTGCCGGAGCAGTACCGCGCCGTGCGCGAAGGCGCCCTGGCCAACACTCCCACAGCACTGGTGCAGCACCGTATCGGCCTGTGCCTGGGCGAGTACGCCCGTGCCTGCAGCGCCAACCAGACCGGAACCCGCACGCACCACACAGGTTCGGCTGCCGCCGTTGCTGCGAACGGCTAATCTCTACCTTTCCCCGCGACACCGAGAATGGCCATGCGCAACACCCGCTCCCGCCGGCAACAGATCCTGCAGCTGCTGATCGAGCACGGCTCGGTGCAGGTGGCCGATCTGGTCGAGCGCTTCGGCGTGTCGGCGGTGACCATCCGTGCCGACCTGACCCATTTCGAATCGCAGGGCCTGGCCAACCGTACCCACGGTGGCGCCACGCTGGTGCGCACGCCGCCGCAGGAACAGGACATCCATGAGAAGGACGCGCTGAACCTGCCGTTGAAGGAATCGATCGGTGCGCGCGCTGCGCGCCTGGTGCAGCCGGGCGACAACATCATCATCGATTCCGGCTCGACCACGATGACGCTGGCCCGCCACCTGCGCGCGCATCGCGACGTGACGGTGATGACCAATGGCCTGAACATCGCCTGGGAACTGGCCAATGCCGCGGGCATCACCGTGCTGCTGACCGGTGGCCTGCTGCGCCAGCAGTCGCTGTCGCTGCAGGGCAGCCAGGCCGAGGCCAGCCTCAACTCGTACAGCTTCGACACCCTGTTCCTGGGCGTGGATGGCCTGGACCTGCAGTTCGGCCTGACCACCCACGACGAGGCCGAAGCCCGCCTCAACCACCGCATGGTCGAGCGCGCGCGCCGCATCGTGGTGCTGACCGACGCCTCCAAGTTCGGCCGCGTCAGCCTGCACCGCATCGCCCGCCTCGACCAGATCCACGCCATCATCACCGACGCCGGCATCGACGACGCAACCCGCGAAGGGCTGCAGCGGCTGGGTATCGAAGTGATCATTGCCGAGCCTCCCGCATGACCGACATCCGTTCCCTGCATGGCCGCATCCTCACCCCGCTGGGCTGGCGGCGTGGCCAGGTCCACTTCGATTCACACGTGCGCCAGCTGCAGGTGGATGACCACAGTGGTGCTGACGACCTGCAGCTGCCGGTGATCCTGCCCGGCTTCATCGACCTGCACGTGCACGGTGCGGCCGGGGTGGACCTGATGCAGGGCGGCGACGTGGCGCGCACCATCGCGCGCACCCATCTGCGCTTCGGCACCACCACGCTGCTGGCGACCACCATGACCGCCGGCCTGGATGAGATCGAGCACGCGCTGCAGGGCGTGGCTGCGGCGATGGCGGCGCCCGATGCCGACGCCGCCAGCATCGTCGGCGTGCATCTGGAAGGACCATTCATCAGCCCCCAGCGATTGGGCGCGCAACCCAACCGCACCATCGAGGCGACGTTGGCACTGGTACAGCAGCTGCACGCGCTGGCGCCGATCCGGGTGATGACGCTGGCGCCGGAAATCGGCGGGCACACCGCACTGATTCCCGCGCTTTCGGCGATGGGCATCCGCGTGCAGCTCGGCCACAGCGCCGGCACCTATGAAGAGGGTGTGGCTGCGCTGCAGGCCGGCGCCTCCGGCTTCACCCATCTGTTCAATGGCATGACCGGTGTCGACCATTACCGACCCGGCGTCGCCGCGGCGGCGCTGGCGCATGCACAGTACGCCGAGATCATTCCCGACCTGCAGCACATCCATCCCGGCGTGATCCGCCTGGCCGCGCGCGCGATCCCGCGCCTGTATGCGGTGACCGACGCGACGGCCGCCACCGGCATGCCCGACGGCGAGTACGCGCTGGGCGAGCAGCGCGTGCACAAGTGCGGCGGCTGCGTGCGACTGGCGACCGGTTCACTGGCCGGCAGCGCGCTGACCATGGACCAGGCGCTGCGCAACCTGGTGCGCGTGGGCCTGGAGCTGGCCGACGCCTCGCAACGTGTTTCCACCTTCCCAGCCGACTACCTGGGCCTGGGCGATCGCGGCCGCATCGCGCCCGACGCCCGCGCCGACCTGGTGGTACTGGACGCCGAACTGCACCTGAAGCAGGTGGTGGTTGGCGGGCGCGTGATTGATCTGACCTGACGCAAGCGATGCGGCCCGGATGCCGCGCGGGCTCCCTGTAGAGCCGAGCCATGCTCGGCTCACCGCGCGAAGCGCGGCATGGGGAACCTCGATATCGGAACGGAAAGCAGCCGGGCATGGCTCGGCTCTACAGAATGCACTCTGCGACGAACCGCCGCCGGGCCCGGCCCGGCGCTACCACAGGAACTGCCGATGACTGCAAGCACCGCTCCACGCTGGCCCGTACGCTACCTGCTCTTCATCGGCGGCCTCGGTGGCCTGCTGTACGGCATCGACATCGGCATCATCGCCGGCGCCCTGCCCTATCTTGAAGCGACTGCCAGCCACGCCTGGCAGCTCAGCAGCCAGCAGCTCGGCTTCGTGGTGGCCGCGGTACTGCTGGGCAGCGTGCTGTCGTCGCTGTTCGCCGGCATGGTCGCCGACCTGATCGGCCGTCGCGGCGCGATGCTGCTGGCCGGCCTGTTGTTCACTGCCTCGATTCCGATCATGGCACTGGCTTCCGGCTACACGCCGCTGCTGCTGGGGCGCCTGCTGCAGGGCATCAGTGGCGGTTTGATCGGCGTAGTGATTCCGCTGTACCTGGCCGAAGTGCTCAGCCCCGAGCGACGCGGGCGCGGCGCGGCAATGTTCCAGCTGCTGCTGACCATCGGCCTGGTGCTGGCCGCGCTGATCGGGCTGTACCACGCACATGCGGTGGATGCCGCCGCCGAGGCCGTGCGCTCGCTGCCGCTGGCACAGCAGGCGCAGGAGCTGTTCACGGTGAAGGACCACGCCTGGCGCACCATCTTCTGGACCTGCCTGGCGCCGGGCCTGCTGTTCTGCGCGGGCATCTTCTGGCTGTCCGAATCGCCACGCTGGCTGGTACGCCGGGGCCGCATCGATGAAGCCCGCCGCAGCCTGCAGCGCGTACTGCCCGCTGCCGATGTGGAGCCCACCCTTGCGCAGATCCAGGCGCCGGAATCGAGCAGCAGCGACAGCAAGCGCGATCCACTGCTCAGCCGCCGCTACGTGGTGCCGTTCCTGCTCGCCTGCGTCGTGCTGGCCTGCACCCAGGCCACCGGCATCAACTCGGTGCTGGCGTACGCGGTGAACATCCTCAATCAGGCCGGCCTGTCCGGTTCAGTGGCCAACGGCGCCGACGTGGCGATCAAGCTGCTGAATGCGGTGATGACCGTGGTCGCGTTGCTGCTGGTCGACCGCAAGGGCCGCAAGTTCCTGCTGATGCTCGGCAGCGGTGGTATCTGCGTGGCCCTGCTGGCCGCGGCCACGCTGTTCTTCCAGGCCGAGCGCGGTCGCGCTGATGTGCAGCCGCAGTTGCAGGCGGCGGTCAGCGGCGACGGCCTGCAGCTGGTGCTGGATGACGCGCAGTGGCAACGCCTGAGCAATGGCATCGACAGCCAGGGCCGACCGCTGCAGCTGACCGTGTCGTACGCCTATGGTGATTTCACCAATGTGCGCGCCCTGCGCAGCGACAACCTGATTGATCGCGAACTGCGCATCGAGCGCACCGGCACCGTGCAGCCGGACAGCGTGATCGGTGCGTTCTTCCGCAAGTTGCATCTGAACCCATTTGCCGACCCGGCCAGTGCCAGCCAGGCGCCATTGCGCATCGAGCAGGCCCGCATTGGCCCGGTGCCGCCACCGGCACACGGCTGGGCGGTGGCCGCCTGCATCCTGGTATTCGTCGCGTTCTTCGCGGTCGGCCCCGGCGTGTGCGTGTGGCTGGCACTGTCGGAACTGATGCCGAACCGCATCCGCTCCAACGGCATGAGCATCGCACTGTTGATCAACCAGTTCGTGTCGACCACCATCGCCGCCATCTTCCTGCCCACGGTGGGCCATTACGGCTACGCCAGCATGTTCGTGTTCTGGGCGGCGTGCACCTTCGTGTTCTTCCTGGTAGCCGCGTTCTGGCTGCCGGAGACCAAGGGCAAGTCACTGGAGGAGATCGAGGCACGGTTCGCCCGGTAGCGGTCGACCTTGGTCGACCTCCGCGCGCAACGCGTTGGTGTTGGCGCGCCCGTCACTGACCGGTGATGTGCTTCGCCAACGCCTGCGCCTCGGCGATGCTCGGCAACCCGCTCAGCATCATCGATTCACCGAACGGGCCTTTCACCGTCGCCACCATCAGCACGCGGCCGTCCACGCTGAGCGCCGCGCGCTGGCCCACCAGTGCTTCCGTACCATCGTGGATGCGCTGGTGCGCTTGGTGTCGAAAGCGGATCTGCAGGCCAGGTTGCTTGTCCTGATCCAGCACGTAGCGCACATCGGCAATGTCGGCGCTGCCGGCGATCGGCGGCTCGCGCAAGGCCAGGGTTTCGCCTTGCCATTGCGCCTGCCGGCCCTTGCCGTCCGCATCGACCGCGCTCAGGCGTACATCCACACCCGCGCGCGGTACGTGTCCCTCGACCGCCTGCACCGCGGGCGTGGCACCCGGCGTGCATCCGGCCACGGCCAGTGCCGCGCCCAGCAACAACACAAGCGCCGTTCTCACTTCAGCTTCCGCAGCTTGAACGCCACCAGCACCTGCAGCAGGCCGTACAGCAGGCTGCCAATGCCGATCCACAGCGTGGTCACCGCCACGCCCGCGTACGGGTTGGCCGCGAACAGCAGGCCCAGCACCACCGCCAGCACGCCGCTGAGAATCAGCAGCCACTCACCCTGAATCTGCTTGCGCACGCGGATCGCGAACACGATGCGATAGATGCCTGCCACCAGCAGCCACGCCGCCAGGAACAGCACCAGCACGCTGGCGGTGGCCAGCGGATTGATCACCGCCAGGATGCCGAAACCCAGCGAGGCGATGGCATACAGTGCCAGCCAGCCACGCGACGCGCCGCTGCCGCCGCTGACCAGTGCGAACAGGCTGATGACGCCTTCAACGATGGCCATCACGCCCAGCGTCCACGCCAATGCCATGGCGGCGGACAGCGGCCAGCCGATGGCGATGATGCCGAAGCCCAGCGCAACCAGCCCATACAGCAGCAGGATCCACCAGCTGCGACCCACCGCCGACAACAAGGGAGACAAGAGGGAATTCATGACCACTCCTTCGATCCGGAACCGGCCACATCCTATCCCCTAGCGATGAAGACAGCGATCACGGCACCCGCGCGCACACCCATACCCGCACCTCTTCAGCGCCCACGCAGCGCAGCGTTTCGGCAATCTCCATCACCGTACTGCCGGTGGTCATCACGTCGTCAACCACGGTCAATCGGGGTGGCACCGGACCGCGTACAACAAACGCATCGAACAGGTTTTCCCTGCGCTGCTCGGCCGTGCGTTCTGACTGTGGCGCCGTATGCCGCCGCCGGTACAGCCCATGCCAGACCGGCATCGGCAGCAACCGGCACAGTTCGGCGGCCTGGTTGTAGCCGCGCTGGCGCAGGCGCCGGCGGTGCAGCGGCACCGGCACCAGCGGTGGGCATGACCAGGGCGGTGGTGCGCGCTGCATCAACTGCGCCAGCAGGCGACCAGCCGCCAGGTCCTGATGGAACTTGTAGCGCACCAGCAGTTGGTCCACTGGCGGCAGGTACAACAGGCTGGCATGGGTGGCCGTCTGCGGTGGCGCTTCCTCGCGGCAGCTGCCGCAGACGATCAGGGCGGCGTCCGGTAACGGCAGCGCGCAACGCAGGCAGGCGCGGCCGGCCCAGGGGAGTCCGGCGAGGCAGGCGCGGCACAGGTCGAGATCATCATGGCCCGGATCGCCGCATACCAGGCAGCGCAGTGGCAGCAGCACGCGAAGCGCCGCCTGCAGGAGGCGAGTGGACTTGAACAGGACCGGCATGCACTACAGCGTGATCGCACCCCGGCCCTGGGGCCATCAGACGCTCGCCCTTCAACCCGTAGGCATCCTTACCCGTTTACGGATCACTTCACCTCGTGGGCGCCGGCGCGGCATCCACCCGCGTGCGGTACACCATGTACGGCGCCTGCCGCCGATCAACGCCGCCATTGAATCCGGCTTGGCGGTGCAGCTGGTTGGTGGTGAAGTACAGATAGCCATCCGGCCCCATCGACAACGTATCCGGCCACAAGATGCGCGAGTCGTGAACCACGGTCGTCCATCGCCCCTGCGCGTCACGGGCATGGATGGCGTTGTGCTCGTAGTCGCTGGCATACAACCGCCCGTTGGCGTCCATCTCCATGCCATCGGAGGCGCCCTTGTCGCCGAGGTCGACCACCGCAGCCGCCAGTTCCGCTTCACTCACCTTCGGATCGCGCAGCAGCGCGGTCGGCACGCTGTACAGATGACGGCTGGACAGGGGTGTGTAGAACAGCGTGGCGCCATCGGGCGACAGGGCGATGCCATCGGCGGCCACTGTGAACGGCTGCGTCGAACCATCCGCGTTGCGCAGCCGCATCTGCTGCCCTTCCACGATCGGCACGAAGGCGGCATCGGCCGAGGTGGATACGTGGCCGACCAGTCGCTTGGACGCGGCGCCAGTGGCGAGGTCGATCACGATGATGCCGCCGATACCGCTCAGCGACGAGTCGGTCACGTAGGCCACGCCCTCGCGGCCAACACGGAAATCGAAGCGCACATCGTTGACATAGGTGCGCGCGTCGATGACGTTGGCCGGGAACACCAGCGTCTTGGCCACGGTGTTGGTGGCAAGGTCGATCGCCACCAGTTTGGCACCGCCGGCCTGTGGCGCAGAGAACCCGGGCGCGGCGGTATCCAGCACCCACAACCGGCCCTGGCCATCGGCCACCACGCTCTGCACGCTGATGAAATGGGCCGCCGGATCGGGACCATCCTTGCGGTTGATGCGCGCATCCGGATAGGGCACGGCGCGGCCGTCGCGCCATTCGGCCACGCTGTAGGCCACCTCATCGCCCCAGCGCGGGAAGTTGACGAAGATCCGCCCGGTCTCGGACACCGCCACGCTGGTGGGCATGGCACCTTCGAAACGCGCCACCGGTTCGAGGGTGCCGATGCTGCGCTCGCCGGGCAGCAGGGGCGCGCCGGACATCGCCAGCGCGGGGGAACTGGCCAGGGCCAGGACGGCAGCCGCCAGGCGGCGGATACGGCAGTTGATCATGATCGCGCTCTCGATGCAGGTCCGGGTGCAGCCCCGGCGTCGACGCATCTTCTGTGCCGCGCGTGGCATCGGGTAGACGGTGCAACGCGGAATCAGCTTCACTGCTGGAGTGAAGATTCGAGATGATTGGTCCTGTTGATCAAGGCAATCAGTGAGGTCTACCAGCTGGCTCTGCTTTCGGCACCATCAACAGCTCCGCCAACCCGCGGTAGATCGGCACGCGGCACACCAGCCCGGACACGCCGCGTGCGATCAGCACCGTGGCCAGGATCGGCAGCAGCAGATCACCACTGTCGGTCAGCTCCAGCGAGATCACCGCCGAGGTCAGTGGCGCCTGGGTCACACCGGTCAGGTAGGCACACATGCCCAGCAACACGAACGCGCGCGGGTCCACGGCCGGCATCAGCACTGACAGGTTGTGGCCGAGTCCCGCGCCGACCGCCAACGCAGGTGAGAACAGGCCACCGGGAATGCCCGCCACGTACGAGGCCAGGTTGGCCAGCAGCTTCATCAACCCGAACTCGTGGCCGACCAGCGCCTGCCCCTGCACCAGGCTGCGCGCCTGCTCGTAGCCGGTACCGAACGCGCCGTCGCCGAAGGTCAACGCCAGCGCCACCACCACCAGGCCGCAGCCTGCCGCCAACAGCACCGGATGCCGCTGCCGCAGCTGCCCCAGCCAACGCGGACGGCCCGCCGCGCTGGACAGTACCGCACGTGCGAACAGCCCGCCCAGCAGGCCCGCCACCACGCCGCACAGCAGGATGGCCAGCCAGCCCTGGCCGAGCGGCAGGCGTGCGCTCACATGGCCGAAGTAGGTGTAGTTGCCCAGCAGGCCCAGCGACACCACGCCGCCGACGATCACCGCGGTCAGCAGGGTGCCGGAGAACCGATGCTCGAAACGGCCGCTGAGCTCCTCGATGGCGAAGACGATACCGGCCAGCGGCGTGTTGAACGCCGCCGCAATGCCCGCTGCACCCCCGGCCAGCAGGAAGTGCGAGAGCTCGCGTGGATCCTTGAAGCCGAACCAGCGGCCGAACAGATACATCAGGCTTGCGCCTACGTGCACGGTGGGCCCCTCGCGCCCGACCGATGCCCCCCCCAGCAGCGACAGCGAAGTCAGCAGCAGCTTGCCGGCCGAAACTGCTGGGGAAAGGTTGGTTTTCCGGAACGGCTCATCGGGCTTGTCCAACGCAGCGATGACCTGCGGAATGCCGCTGCCCCGCGTGGGTTTCAGCACACCGGAAGTGAGCCAGGCCAGCAGCGCGAAGATGCCCGGCGTTAACAGCAGGGCCCACCATGGCGAGTGCGCGGTGATGCGCTGGAACAGATGGAAGGCCGCATCGCTGGCCTTGGCAAACAGGATCGCCACCAGTGCCACAGCCACAGCGCCGCCCCAGAGCGCGGCACGGCGGCGCCAGGCTTCGCTGATAACCAGCGCGGTGATGCGGCCGCGGAGGCGATGGAGATCGGTCATGGGAAAGAGTCTGCGCGCCAGCGCTTGCGTCGGGCAGCGGCCACTGTGGCCGGAGGCCTTGCAGGATGCGGTGAAATGCGGCGCATTCCTCGCTGTAGGACACGCCAATAATTGGTAAACCATATCAGTCAATAAATGGTTGACAGCCCTCCCCACCCCACCCACACTGCCGCCCTCGCTCCACTCGTACCCAAGGTCCGCCATGGCTGCTGCCATCCGCCACGACTGGCAACACGACGAACTGCAGGCCCTGTTCGACCTGCCGTTGCCCGAGCTGCTGTTCCGCGCCGCGGCGGTCCACCGTGAGCACTTCGACCCGGCGCAGGTGCAGGTCTCCACGCTGCTGTCGGTGAAGACCGGAGGCTGCCCGGAAGACTGCGCGTACTGCCCGCAGGCGCAGCGCTACAGCACCGGCGTGAACGCGCAGAAGCTGATGGACACCGATGCGGTGCTGGCCAAGGCCCGCCAGGCCAAGGCCGCCGGTGCGTCGCGTTTCTGCATGGGCGCCGCGTGGCGTTCACCGAAGGACCGCGACATTCCCAAGGTTGCGGCGATGATCGCCGGGGTGAAGGCGCTGGGCCTGGAGACCTGCGCCACGCTGGGCATGCTCAGTGGCGAACAGGCACGTGCGCTGAAGGACGCCGGCCTGGACTACTACAACCACAATCTCGACACCGCGCCGGACTACTACGATTCGATCATCCACACGCGCCAGTACCAGGACCGCCTGGACACGCTGGAGCACGTGCGCGAGGCCGGCCTGAAGACCTGCTGCGGCGGCATTGTCGGCATGGGCGAGACGCGCGCGCAGCGCGTCGGCCTGCTGCTGGCGCTGGCCACGCTGCCGGCGCATCCCGATTCGGTGCCGATCAACAGGCTGGTGCAGGTGGCGGGCACCCCGCTGCATGGCAGTGCCGAGCTGGACCCGTTCGAGTTCGTGCGCATGATCGCAGTGGCGCGCATCGCCATGCCGCGCTCGATGGTGCGGCTGTCGGCCGGGCGCGAAGCCATGAGTGACGAACTGCAGGCGCTGTGCTTCGTGGCCGGTGCCAACTCGATCTTCTACGGCGACAAGCTGCTGACCACCGGTAACCCGGAGAGCGAGCGCGACCTGGCCCTGTTCGCGCGGTTGGGCCTGCAACCGATGGCGATGCAGGTGGACGCCGAGGGCCACGACCACGGTGGCACCGTGCACGCCGATATCAGCGCCGAAGCGCCCGGCTGTGGCTGTGCTCACGCGGCCTGAGACAGGCCGCAAGCAGGCGTCGCGGCAACGCGCTACCCTAGCCGCCCCGTCGCCGCATTCAGCCGCCATGGCCCGCCCCGACCTGACCGCCCGCCTCCACGCCCAGCGCGCCCTGCGCGATGCCCAGGGCCGTCGCCGCACGCGGCGCACGGTCAACCGTCGTGATGGCGTCCGCCTGGAAGTGGACGGCCAGTGGCTGACTGGCTTCTGCAGCAATGATTACCTGGGCCTGGCCCAGCAGTTCAGCGTGGTCAATGCGCTGCAGGATGCCGCCGCACGCGAAGGCACCGGCGCCGGTGCATCGCACCTGGTCTGCGGCCACCACGCCCTGCATGACGCACTGGAGCGCGAAGTGGCGGAGTGGCTGGGCTACCCGCGCGCGCTGCTGTTCGGTAGTGGCTTCGCCGCCAACCTGGCCGTGCAGCAGGCACTGCTGAGCGAAGAGAGTGATGTCTGCGTGCAGGACAAGCTCAACCACGCCAGCCTCTTGGATGCGACGCGGCTGGCCGGTGCGCGCCTGCGCCGTTATCCGCACCTTGATGCCGAAGGCGCGATGCGCCAGCTCAAGCATGCGCCTGACAGTGCGGCGATGCTGGCCACCGATGGTGTCTTCAGCATGGATGGCGACATCGCACCGCTGCGTGCATTGTCGCTTGTGGCACGCCTGCAGCAGGCGCTGTTCTATGTGGACGATGCGCACGGCGTAGGCGTGATCGGTGACGGCCGTGGTGCCGTGGCCGCCGCCGGGCTGGGTGTGGACGATGTGCCGCTGCAGCTGGTCACGCTGGGCAAGGCACTGGGCGGTTCCGGCGCGCTGGTGCTGGGCCGCGACGATCTGGTCGAGCACCTGGCCGAAACCGCACGCCCCTACATCTACACCACGGCGATGCCGCCACTGCTGGCCGCCGCTGCACTGGAAGCGGTGCGCCTGGCACGCCGTGACAACTGGCGCCGCTCGAAACTGACCGACCTGATCGCGCTGTTCCGCAGCGAGGCACGCCGCCATGGCCTGGACCTGATGGCTTCGGAAACGCCGATCCAGCCGCTGCTGTGTGGTGACGATCATCGCGCTGTGGCGATGTCCAAGGCACTGGAACAGGCCGGTTGGCTGGTCGGTGCGATCCGTCCGCCCACGGTGCCCGAAGGCAAGGCGCGCCTGCGTGTCACCCTGTCCGCCCTGCACACGCCGGAACAGGTGCGTGGCCTGGTGGACGCGATCGCCAGCGCGCGCGATCGCGTGGATCTGGCGGTGCGTGACGCCGTGCCACCGCCGTTGCCTGTCTTTGCCTGAGCCTGCTGTCGTTTTCCCATGCATATCGACGTCACCGGCCAGGGGCCGGACCTGGTACTGATCCATGGCTGGGCCCTGCAGGGCGGTGTGTTCGCACCGTTGGTGCAGCGCCTGGCCGAGCGGTTCACCCTGCATCTGGTTGATCTGCCGGGCCATGGCCACAGCCGCGAAGACACCACACCGTTGCGCCTGCCATTCGTGGTCAACGCCATTGCCGCGGCCACGCCGCCGGCGGTGTGGTGCGGCTGGTCACTGGGCGGCCTGTTCGCACTGCACGCCGCCGCGACGCTTCCGAAGGTGCGCGGGCTGGCGATGATCGCGGCCACGCCGCGCTTCGTGCGCGGCGACGACTGGCCGCATGCGGTGGAGCCGGCGGTGTTCGAGCAGTTCGGGCGCGAGCTGGCGACCGATTTCGGTGGCACCCTGGAGCGTTTCCTGGCGCTGGACGTGATGGGCTCGGCGCACGCCCGCGAGGAGCTGCGCACGCTGCGCCAGCGCCTGGTCGAGCGCGGCGCGCCCACCGAACGCGCTCTGCTGGAAGGCCTGCGCCTGCTGGAAAGCACCGACCTGCGCGGCGCACTGCCGACGCTGGCCAGGCCCAGCGTGTGGATCGCCGGCCAGCGCGACCGGCTGGTGTCTCCGGCGGCGATGCAGGCCGCTGCGGCATTGGCCCCGGGTGCGCAGGCACTGACCATCGCCCATGGCGGCCACGCGCCCTTCCTCGGCCATGCCGACGAGGTGGCCAGCGCCCTGCAACACTTCGTTGCCGGCCTGTCACTGGCCGATGGCGGACAATGAGCGCCTTCCTCATTCCACGGGATTGACGCATGGATCTGGGTATCAACGGCCGCTGGGCACTGGTCTGCGGCGCAAGCAAGGGCTTGGGCCTGGGCTGCGCGCGTGCGCTGGTGCGCGAGGGCGTCAACGTGGTGATCGTGGCCCGTGGCGAGGAGGCACTGCAGGTTGCCGCCGCAGAGCTGAGCGCCCTGCCCGGTGCCGCTGAGGTGCGCGCGGTCGCCGCCGACGTCACCACCGACGCCGGTCGTGCCGCGGCGCTGGCCGCATGCCCGCAGGTGGACATCCTGGTCACCAATGCCGGTGGCCCGCCACCGGGCGACTTCCGCACTTTCGAGCGCGACGACTGGATTGCCGCGCTGGACGCCAACATGCTGGCGCCGATCGCGCTGATCCGCGCCACCGTGGACGCAATGATCGCGCGTGGCTTCGGCCGCATCGTCAACATCACCTCGTCGGCGGTGAAGGCCCCGATCGACATCCTGGCGCTGTCCAATGGCGCGCGCAGCGGCCTGACCGGGTTCGTCGCCGGCCTGTCGCGCCGCACCGTGGCGCACAACGTCACGATCAACAACCTGCTGCCCGGCCAGTTCGACACCGACCGCCTGCGCGCCAACTTCGCCCACACTGCGGGCAAGGACGGCGATGCCGGCGAAGTGGCCGAACGCCGCCGCCAGCAGATTCCCGCCGGCCGCTTCGGCACGGCGGACGAGTTCGGCGCCGCCTGCGCCTTCCTGTGCAGCGCACACGCCGGTTACCTCACCGGGCAGAACCTGCTGATCGACGGCGGCGCCTACCCCGGTACGTTCTAAGAGACTTTCGCAATGCCGTCCCACTTCGATGCCCGCCATGTCCGACGCGCGTTCGCCCGCGCCGCCACCAGCTACGACGCCGCCGCCGCCCTGCAGCGCGAGGTGCAGGCGCGGCTGGTGGAATCGTTGGACTACCTGGAGGCACGCAAGCCCGAGGTGGTGCTGGACATCGGCGCGGGTACCGGCCACGCCAGCGCGTTGATGAAGAAGCGTTGGCCGAAGGCGCAGGTGATCGCGCTGGATGTGGCACTGCCGATGCTGGACCAGGCCAAGCGCCAGGCCGGCTGGTGGAAGCCGTTCCAACGCCTGTGCGGCGACGCCGCCGCGCTGCCGCTGGCCGACAACAGCGTGGACGTGATCTTCAGCAACCTGTGCCTGCAGTGGGTGGACGACCTGCCGGCGGTGTTCGCAGGCTTCCGTCGCGTGCTCAAGCCCGGTGGCCTGCTGCTGTGTTCCACCTTCGGCCCGGAAACCCTGATCGAACTCAACGAGGCCTTCGCGGCCGCCGACGACCGCCCGCACGTGAGCCGCTTCGCGCAGATCGCCCAGTTCGGCGATGCGTTGATGATGGCCGGCTTCCGCGACCCGGTGCTGGACCGCGATCTGTTCACCCTGACCTACGACGACCTGCCCTCGTTGATGCGCGAGCTGCGCGCGATGGGCGCGACCAATGCGCGGGTGGATCGCCGCCACACGCTGACCGGGCGTGGCCGTTTCGCTGCGGCGGCAGCGGCGTATGAACCGATGCGGCGCGCCGACGGCAAGCTGCCCAGCAGCTGGGAAGTGATCTATGCCCATGCCTGGGCACCGGACTCGGGCGCACCGATCCGCGAAGGCGGGCATGACGTGGCCTCAGTGCCGGTGTCGGCGATTCCGATCCGGCGCAAGCAGACCTGATCGAAAGCCGCCGGGCATGGCCCGGCGCTACCGGGCGCGCGATAGGGGCCGCGCCGGGTGCACCAATGGTAGCGCCGGGCCATGCCCGGCGAGCGCAGCGGCGCGGCAGCCGCTCAGGTATTGGCCGGCGAACTCAGCGGCGGCCGCACCAGGTCGCGGTGGAAGAAGTAGATTTCCTGCACCAGGAAGCGCCAGCTGGTGTGGAAGCTGCGGAAGCGCGTGCTGGGCGTGGACGAGGCCAGTGCATCGATGCCCAGCGCCTTGCTCAGGCGCAGCGCGCGCGCCATGTGCAGCGGGTCGCTGACGATGATCACCCGGTGCAGGTTGCGCTGGTCCATCAGCCGCTTGGCTTCCACCAGGTTCTGCACGGTGTTGCGCGAGGCAGTCTCGATCAGGATCGCATCGTCCGGCACGCCGTGCTTGAGCGCATAGCGCCGCGCCACCTGTGACTCGGAAAAGCGCGCGCCGGTACCACCATAGCCGCCCGTGAAGATCAGCAGTGGCGCGAACTGGGCCTCATAGAGATCCAGCCCATGACGGATGCGTTCTTCGAATACCGGCGACGGCTTGGCGTCATAGGCCGCCGCACCGAGCACGATGATGGCGTCGGCCTTGGCCGCCTGGTCACGCTCGCCGACCCAGACGATCCAGGCAGTCACGCCCAGCAGCCAGATCACCAGCAGGACGAACAACCGCCACAGCCAGCCCAGCAGGCCAGTGCGATGCCGGTGCCGGTCGCGGCTCACGGCGCGCCCCAGCGCAGTGCGGGCAGGTCGACGTTGCCGCCGGACAGCACCAGGCCCACGCGCAGGCCGGCAAAACGCTGAGGCTGCGCCAGCACCGCGGCGAGCACGGTCGCCGATGACGGCTCGACCACCTGCTTGAGGACCTCCCACAGCAAGCGCATCGCCGCCATCGTCGCCGCGTCATCGACCACGATCACCTCGGCGTTGGCCGCGCGCAGCAGCTCGAAGTTGGGCGCGCCGATCAGGGTGCGCAGACCGTCGCAGATCGTGTCCGGAGTGAACGGCCCCTGGCGCTCGCCAGCGGCCAACGAGCGCGCGGTGTCGTCCGCGCCGGCCGGCTCGGCCAGCACCAGCCGGGTCTGCGGGCTGGCGAGCTGCAGGGCCCGCGCGGTACCGCTGGCCAGGCCACCGCCGCCCACCGGTACCACCAGCACGTCGAACGGGCCGTCGCTGTGCAGCAGCTCCAGTGCTGCGGTGCCCTGCCCGGCCATCACCGCCGGGTCCGCATAGGGATGGACCAGGGTCGCGCCGGTATCAGCCTGTACTTTGGCGCAGGTCGCCTCTCGGTCAGCGACGGTCGGCGGGCAGCGCCAGAGCGTGGCGCCATGGCGGGCGATGTTGGCCAGCTTGGCTGCCACTGCACCTTCGGGCACCACCACGTGGCAGGGAATGCCACGGGTGCGCGCGGCCAGGGCCAGGGCGGCGCCGTGGTTGCCGGAGGAATGGGTGACCACGCCGGCGCCGGCGCGATCGGCATCCAGCGACCACACCGCATTGCAGGCGCCGCGGAACTTGAATGCGCCACCGCGCTGCAGATGCTCGGCCTTGAACGCCAGCTGCGCGCCGGCCAGCGCATCGAGCGTGCGCGAGCGCAGCACCGGGGTCACGCTGGCGTGCGGCGCGATCCGCGCAGCGGCAGCCAGGACATCATCGGCACGGGGCAACAGTGAATCGCTCATGACGCAAGATTAACGTATGGCTCCCTGCTGGCGACCCCGGCACAGGTCATGCCAGCATGGCAGCCTTCACCTCCATTCATCCTGGACAGTGAAGTTAAGGGCCGATTCAACGCCTGCGCATGAAGCTCCCTGTACAACCCGTCCTCTGGGGGGACCCACCATGAAAACGCGCCTGATGCTTGCCGGTGGCCTGATGCTGGCCCTGACCGGCTGCACCACCTACGACTATGTCGGCGGTGGCCGCAGCGGCAGCTACTACCACGGTGCGCCGTCGGTGGAGTACCGCTACCCCGCCGGCTATCCCTACAACTACGGCTACCCGTACTACGGCGGCTATGGCGGCTACTACGGCGGCTATGGCAATCCGTATTACTCGCGCCCGATCTACCGCCCGCCGCACAACCACCGCCCGCCACCGCGCCCACCCGGCAACGGCGGCGAGAACCGCCCGCCACCGCCGTCGCGGCCGTCGTACAACGGCGGTTCGCCGTGGCGGAACATGGACTCGATGCGCCGGCCGCCGCAATCGAACATCCAGCCCTCTGCGCCCCCGCCGCCGGCCCGTCCGGCTCCGGCGCCGAGTGCGCCAAGAATGAACGGTTCCCCCTGGCGCAACATGGATCGTGGGACGCAGCGCACAGTTGAGCGTTGAACCGTCTTGCATTTCACACGGTCCAAGCCGCACTCTACGGGGCCAGTGACGGCCCGCGTCACAAAGTGACAAAAACGACACGAGCCGCCGCAAAAAGCTCTACGTCGATATCCGACAGGAACATCTGGATCCCCCCTGTTCCGGCCCTGTCGGATGTCGGCACCTCTGAAGGCAGACGGCCCCGCAGTGCGGGGCCGTTTGTTTTTGGGGCACGTTGTTCTGGTGCCGCCGCCACGGCATCCACGCATGGCGTGGATCTACCCAAGGCCCGTCATCAGTAGATCCACGCCATGCGTGGATGGAGCTCTCCCGATAGCCTCCAGAAAAAAACAGGGCCGGGCAGTCCCCCGACTGCCGGCCCCCTGCTCCCCCACCGTGCGCCTGTACCGGCCCCTGTTCCAATTCCGGTCACGGGCGCCTGCGGCGCCAGCCACGGTGGGTGCTATTGGGTTATCTGCAAAAATCCTGCCAACTTTAGGGCTGATTTCGACGGGAGCCGGCCGGCGCCGACGTCCCAGCCCCGAATGGCGCTAAAATCGCCACCCCGGTGCCGCCCCGGCCGCGCCCGCCCCCCAGCTGAACAGCCCCATGAACCCGTCCTTCCATCGTTACGACGTCATCGTCATCGGCGGTGGCCACGCCGGCACCGAAGCCGCGCTGGCCGCGGCCCGTACCGGCGTGCGCACCCTGCTGCTGACCCACAACATCGAAACAGTGGGCGCGATGAGCTGCAACCCGGCCATCGGCGGCATCGGCAAGGGCCATCTGGTCAAGGAAATCGACGCCCTGGGCGGTGCGATGGCGCATGCCGCCGACCGCGCCGGCATCCAGTGGCGCACGCTCAACGCCTCCAAGGGCCCGGCCGTACGCGCCACCCGCTGCCAGGCCGACCGCAACCTGTATCGCATGGCGATCCGCGCCATCGTCGAAGGCCAGGCCAACCTGACCGTGTTCCAGGCCGCCGTCGATGACCTGGTCATTGAAGGCGACGCCGTGCGCGGCGTCATTACCCAGACCGGCCTGCGCTTCGACGCCGGGGCCGTGGTGCTGACCGCCGGCACCTTCCTGGCCGGCAAGATCCATGTCGGCCCGACCCAGTACGCCGCCGGCCGCATGGGCGACCCGCCGGCCACCACGCTGGCGGCGCGCCTGCGCGAGCGTCCGTTCCAGGTCGACCGCCTGAAGACCGGCACGCCGCCGCGCATCGATGGCCGCTCGCTGGACTACAGCGTGATGGACGAGCAGCCGGGTGATTCGCCGCGGCCGGTGATGTCCTTCCTCGGCTCGGTGGACGAGCATCCGCAGCAGGTCAGCTGCTGGATCACCCACACCACCGAGCAGACCCACCAGATCATCCGCGACGCGCTGCACCGCTCGCCGCTGTACAGCGGCCAGATCGAAGGCATCGGCCCGCGCTACTGCCCGTCCATCGAAGACAAGGTGGTGCGCTTCGCCGAAAAGGCCAGCCACCAGATCTTCGTCGAACCCGAAGGCCTGGGCATCGTCGAGATCTACCCCAACGGCATTTCCACCTCGCTGCCGTTCGACGTGCAGCTGGAGATGGTGCGCAGCATCCGTGGCTTCGAGAACGCGCACATCACCCGCCCGGGCTACGCCATCGAGTACGACTTCTTCGATCCGCGCGGGCTGAAGGCTTCGCTGGAGACCAAGCTGGTCAACGGCCTGTTCTTCGCCGGCCAGATCAACGGCACCACCGGCTATGAGGAGGCCGCCGCGCAGGGCCTGCTGGCCGGCCTCAACGCCGCACGCCAGGTGCGTGGGCTGGACGGTTGGTGCCCGCGCCGCGACGAGGCCTACCTGGGCGTGCTGGTGGATGACCTGATCACCCACGGCACCAACGAGCCGTACCGCATGTTCACCAGCCGCGCCGAGTACCGGCTGCAGCTGCGCGAGGACAATGCTGACCAGCGCCTGACCCCGACCGGCCGCGAGATGGGCCTGGTGGATGATCGTCGCTGGGGTGCGTTCGAGACCAAGCAGGCCGCTGTTGCTGCCGAGCGCGCACGCCTGGGCGCGCTGTGGGCAACCCCGGCCAATGCGCTGGGCCGCGAAGTACAGGACACGCTGGGCGTGGCGGTCAGCCGCGAGACCAACGTGCTGGACCTGATCAAGCGCCCCGAGCTGGATTACGCGCAGCTGATGCAGGTGCCATCGCTGGGGCCGGCCGTGGCCGACGCCAAGGTGGCCGAGCAGGTGGAGATCGGCGTGAAGTACGCCGGCTACCTGGACCGCCAGCGCGAGGAGATCGAGCGCCAGCAGCGGCATGAGGCCACGCCGATCGCCGAGGCGTTCGACTACGCGACCGTGCGCGGGCTGTCGGCCGAAGCACTGCAGAAACTGGAGCGGGTGCGCCCGCAGACCATCGGCCAGGCGCAGCGTATCCCGGGCATGACCCCGGCAGCGATCTCACTGCTGCTGGTGCACCTGGAGCGCGCGCGCCGCGGCCGCGTGGCGTAACGCGGGACCTTCCGCTGCTGGTGGGTACAGGCCTTGGCCGGCACGAATCATCCGATAGCGATGCTCCGTGCATGTGTGCCGACCAAGGTCGGCACCCACCGGAGCGGAAGATGCACCCACCTTGGCGAACGCGCTACCGTGCGTCGGCCCCGCCGCCCAGCACCTTGAACAACGTCACCCGGTTGCCCGCTTCCTGCTGCTGCAGCGCGATCAGGTCCTGCTGTGCGGCAAACAGGCTGCGCTGCGCATCCAGTGCCTGCAGATAGCCGTCCAGCCCGGTGCGGTAACGCGCATCGGCCAGCGTGTAGCTGCGCTGGCTGGCGGCCACCAGCGCGCGCTGTGCGTCCATCTGCGTGGCCAGGTGATCGCGCGTGGCCAGCGCATCGGCTACTTCACTGAAGGCCTGCTGGATCGCTTTCTCGTACTGCGCAATGCCGATGTCCTTGCCGATCTTCGAGGCATCCAGCGAGGCCTTCAGCGCACCGGCGTGGAAGATCGGCGCGGTGACGCTGGGCGCGAACGACCAGCCACGGGTGCCGGCCGAGAACAGCGTCGACAACGCGGTGGAGCTGTGGCCGTAGTTGGCGGTCAAGGTCAGCGTCGGGAAGAATGCGGCGCGCGCGGCACCGATATCGGCATTGGCCGCCTGTAGTGCGTGTTCGGCGGACAACACGTCCGGGCGCTGCAGCAGCACGCTGGACGGCAGGTTGGCCGGCAGCGGCGCCAGTGTCACGCTGCCATCCAGCGCCTGCGCGGTTGGCAGCAGGGCCGCATCCAGCGGCGCCCCCACCAGCAACTGCAATGCATCGCGATCCTGCGCCTGCTGCGTCTGCAGCTTGGCCAGCGCACCGCGCGCGGCTTCGACGCTGGTCTGTACCTGCGACAGGTCCAGGCCCGAGGCCAGGCCTTGGGCGTGGCGGGCCTCGGTGCGCTGCAGGGTCTGCTGCTGGCTGTCCAGGGTCTGCCGGGTGAACGCCAGTGACTGCTCGTCCGCTGCCAGCGCCAGCCACGCCGTGGCCACTTCGGCCACCAGGCTGGTGCGCGCGGCGCGCTGGTTCTCGGCGCTGGCCAGCCAGTTCTGCAGGGCCTCGTTCTTCAGGCTGCGGATGCGTCCGAACAGATCCAGTTCCCAACTGCTGATACCCACCTGTACGGCATCGGATTCAGTCACCTGGGTGGCACCGGTCTCGCTGTTGGCATCACTCACCCGCAAGCGGGTGACACTGCCGCTGGCATCCACCGACGGCAGCAGCGCCGCGCGCTGGATGCGGTACTGCGCACGTTCCTTCTCCACCTGCAGCATGGCCACGCGCAGGTCGCGGTTGTTCTGCAGCGCCAGCGCGATCACCTGCTGCAGGCGTGGCTCGAGGAAGACTTCGCGCCAGGCTGGCACCGCCAGTGCTGGCTCGGCCTCGCCCGTGGCGGCATTGCCGAATTGTGCCGGCACCGGTGCCTCGGGCCGCTGGTAATGCGGCGCCATGCTCACGCAACCACCCAGCACCGTGGTGATCATTGCGGCCGCCAGGGCGCGCAGCAGCATCGGCTTCATGGGCTTGCCTCCGGGGCCGCGGCGTGGGCCGGCGCGCGGCCCGGGAACAGGCGGCGCACCAGCAGGTAGAACAACGGCACGAAGAACATGCCCAGCACCATCGAGGCGACCGTGCCGCCGGCCACGCCGGTACCCAACGAGCGGCGCGCGGCCGAACCGGCGCCGGTGGCGAACACCAGCGGCAGCACGCCCATCAGGAACGCCAGCGAGGTCATCACGATCGGCCGCAGGCGCAGATAGACGGCCTGCAGGATCGCCTCGCGGGTGTTCCTGCCCTGCTGTTCAAGGATGCGCGCGAACTCGACGATCAGGATGCCGTTCTTGGCCGCCAGGCCAATCGTGGTCAGCAGGCCGACCTGGAAGTACACGTCATTGTTGAGGCCACGCAGGTTCATCATCAGCACCGCACCAAACACGCCCACCGGCACCGCCAGCATCACCGCGAGCGGCACCGCCCAGCTTTCATACAGCGCGGCCAGGCACAGGAACACGAACAGCAGCGAGATGGCGTACAGCATTGGCGCCTGGTTGCCCGACAGCTGTTCCTGGTAGGCCATGTCCGACCAGGCATGGCTGAAGCCTTCCGGCAGTTTGTCGGCCAGGCGCGCGATCTCGGCCATCGCCTCGCCGGAACTGACGCCGGGCGCGGGCTGGCCGGTGATCTCCATCGCCGAGATGCCGTTGTAGCGTTGCAGCGCGGCCGGCGCGCTGGACCAGTGCGCGCTGACCAGCGACGACAGCGGCACCATCTGCCCAACCTGGTTGCGCACGCTCCAGCGCTCGATGTCCTGCGGCTGCATGCGCGCTTCGGCCGTGCCCTGGATGAACACCTTCTTGATGCGGCCCTTGTAGATGAAGTTGTTGACGAAGTCGCCACCCAAGGCCGCATTCAAGGTGTCATTGATGTCCTGCGGATTCACGCCCATCGCCTGCGCCTTGGCGTCGTCCACCTTCACTGCATACACCGGCGCGTCTTCCAGGCTGGCGTAGCGCACGTTGACCAGCTTCGGATCCCTGGCGGCCTCCTTCAGCAGCGTGTTGCGCGCGGCCACGGCGGCGGCATGGCCGGCGCCGCCTTCGTCCTGCAGTTCCAGGGTGAAACCGCCCGCATCGCCCAGGCCAAGGATGGCCGGTGGTGAGGTGATGAACACCTGCGCATCGGGCACGCTGGCCATGGCCGCGGTCAACCGCGCGGCAATGGTGTCGGCGTCATCCTTGCGGTCATCCCAGTCCTTCAGGCGGATGAAGGCCTGGCCGACGTTCTGGCCGCTGCCGGTGACACTGAAACCGGCGGTGGCCTGGATCGACAGCACGCCGTCGTCCTTCACCGCAGCGGCACTCAGGCGATCCATCACCGCGCGGGTCTGCTCCAGGGTGGCACCGGCCGGCAGCTTCACCAGCGCGTTGAGCATGCCCTGGTCCTCGTCGGGCAGGAACGCGCCGGGCAGGTGCCACAGCAGCAGGCCGGTGGCCACGCTCAGCGCCAGGTAGAACAGTACGCCCAGCGTGCGCCGGCCAAGGAAGCCATCCACCCGGCGACGCAGGCCGTTGGACGTGCGCTCGAAACGGTGGTTGAACCAGATGAAGAACTTGCCCAGCAGGCTCGGCTCGCCGCCGTGGTCGCCATGCGGATGGCCGCCCTTGGGAATCGGGTGCAGGATGCTGCCGCACAGCGCCGGGGTGATGGTCATCGCCACCAGCACCGACAGGACCATCGCGGCGGCGATCGTCACCGAGAACTGGCGATAGATCACGCCGGTGACACCGCTGAAGAACGCCATCGGCAGGAACACCGCGGTCAGCACCAGCACGATGCCCACCAGCGCGCCGGTGATCTGGCCCATCGCCTTCAGCGTGGCCGGCTTCGGCGCCAGCCCTTCGAAGGTCATCACCCGTTCCACGTTCTCCACCACCACGATGGCATCGTCCACCAGCAGGCCGATGGCCAGCACCAGTGCGAACATGGTCAGCGTGTTGATCGAATAGCCAAATGCCGCCAACACGCCGAACGTACCCAGCAGCACCACCGGCACCGCGATGGTCGGGATCAGGGTGGCGCGCCAGTTCTGCAGGAACAGGTACATCACCAGCACCACCAGGATGACCGCCTCGATCAGGGTGATCACCACTTCCTTCAGCGAAATGGTCACAAATGGCGTGGTGGTGAACGCCACGTGGTAGCTGTAGCCGTGCGGCCAGTACTTCTGCAACTGCTGCAGGCGGGTCTCGATGGCCTTGGACACGGCGATGGCGTTAGCACCGGCATTGAGTTCGATACCCAGCGATGCAGACGGCTTGCCGTTGAAGGTGCTGATGCTGTCGTAGCTTTCCGGGCCCAGGCCGATCTTCGCCACGTCACCCAGGTGCACCACGCTGCCATTGGCATCGGCCTTGAGCACCACCTGCGCGAACTGCTCGGGCGTGTGCAGGCGGCTGCGTGCGGTGACCGTGGCGTCCAGCTGCTGGCCCTTCAGTGCCGGCTGGCCACCCAGCTCACCGGCCGAGACGTCGGTGTTCTGCGCCTGCAGTGCGGTCTCGATGTCCGACGGCATCAGCGCGTACTGGCGCATCTTCTCCGGGTCCAGCCAGATGCGCATGGCGTATTCCTGGCCGATCGGCTGGATGTTGCCGACACCGCTGACGCGGCTGATCTGGTCGTCGATGCGCGCTTCCATGAGGTTGGCGACATCGAAGTTGTCCATGCTGCCGTCCTCGCTGGTGAACGACAGCACCTCGAAGATCGAACCACTGGACTTGGTGATGGTCAGGCCGTTCTGTTGCACCGCCTGCGGCAGCGTCGCCATCGCCGCCTGCAGCTGGTTCTGCACCTGCACCTGCGCGGTGTCCGGATTGGTGCCGGTGGCAAACACCAGGTTGACCTGCGCCGAGCCATCGGAGGCGCTGGTGGAGGTCATGTACATCAGGTGGTCCAGGCTCTGCTGGGACTGCTCGATGACCTGGGTGACCGCGTTTTCCACGGTCTGCGACGAGGCACCGGTGTAGGTGGCGCGGATGGTGATGGTGGGTGGGGCGATCTGCGGATAGCGGTCCACCGGCAGGATCAGGATCGCGAGCAGGCCGAGCAGGCTGACCGCGATGGCGATCACCCAGGCGAAGATCGGCCGGTCGATGAAGAAACGAACCATGTGTGGCAGGCCTCAGTGCGACGTTTCGTCGGTGTTGCCATTCGGGTCGATCGCCGGCATTGCGGCCAGCTGCGCGGTGGTGGCCGCCACCGCCTGCACCTGCTGGCCAGGCGCTACCGCGCTGCCGTTGCTGACGATCACCCGCTCGCCGGCCTTCAGGCCCTGCGTGATCTGCCACTGGTTGCCCACTACCTGGCCGGTGCTGACCCGGCGCTCGACCACATGATCCTTGGCGTCGAGCAGGCGCAGCAACGGCTCGCCACGTTCATTGCGCAGCACCGCCTTCTGCGGCACCAGCAGGGCGCGCGCATCGGTGGCCATCGGCAGCACCGCCTTCAGGTACATGCCCGGCAGCAGCAGGCCCTCCGGGTTCGGAATGACCGCGCGCAGCACCACGTTGCCGGTGCCCGGGTCGACTGCGCTGCCGACGAACTCCAGGGTGCCTTCATGCGCATACGTGCTGCCGTCCTCCAGCAGCACCTTCACCTGTGCCTTGCCGTCGATGGCTTTCACCAGGCCGGCATCGAGCTGCCTGCGCAGCGCCAGCATCTGCGTGCTGGACTGGGTGACATCCAGGTACACCGGGTCCAACCGCTGGATGGTCGCCAGCGCCGCGTCCTGGCCGGCGGTAACCAGCGCGCCGGCGGTAACGCTGGAGGTGCCGATGCGGCCCGCGATCGGTGCAGTCACCCGGGTGTAGTCAAGGTTGATGCGCGCGGCCTGCAATGCGGCGCGCGCGGCGATCACGTTCGCCTGTGCCTGCTTCAGCGCCGAGGTGGCATCGTCGGCGTCCTGCTTGCTTGCTGCATCCATGCCCAGCAGCGTGCGGGTGCGCTCGGCCTTCGGCTGCGCCGACAACACAGTGGCCTCGGCCTGCGCCAGCTGGCCACGCGCGGTATCGAAGGCGGCCTGGTACGGCGCCGGGTCGATCTGGTACAGCACCTGGCCGGCGCTGACCTGCTGGCCTTCGGTGAACAACCGCTGGCGGACCAGGCCGCCGATCTGCGGGCGCACCTCGGACACCTCGAACGGTACGGCGCGACCGGGCAGGATCTGCTGCAGCGCCAGCGGCTGTGCGCTGGCAGTGATGACGCCCACTTCAGGGATGGCCGGGGCCTCGGACCTGCCCGCCGAGCAGGCCGCAAGGGCCAGCAGCAGGGGCAGCAACAGCGGACGGGGAGAACGGGACAGCGGGCGCAGGAGTGACATGGGGGGCGTGGGGGCCTTGCGTTGACCCGTGCACGCTGCCGTGGAACTGTGCAGAGAATATGGAGATTGTGCGACCGGCTCAGCGGGCGCTTGCTTTCGGCGCTGCATGCGCCGCTAATGGCCCGGCGATGGCGAAGATTCGACTCAAATTCGGCCTGACCGCGAAGACCTTCCTCGCGATCTTCACCGCCTGCCTGCTGGTGCTGGCAGTGAACGGCATTGCCAGCCGCGTGGCGTTCCAGACCGGCTTCCTGGACTACCTCAATGACCAGGGCGATCTGCGCATGCAGCGGGTGATGCCGCACCTGCAGCGCGAGTACAGCGCGCACGGCGGCTGGGAGCATCTGCGCGGCGACAGTGACCGCTGGGCGCGGCTGCTGCGCCCGGACCTGGCCCATGGGCACGAGGGACCCGTGCCACCGCTGTCCGACCAGACCGGCGTTCCCTCCCGCCTGGGCCTGTTCGATGCACAGCATCGGTTCGTAGCCGGCAACCCGGACGCCACCAGCGACGACGAGCCGCACGCCGTGCAGGTGGACGGGCACACGGTCGGCTGGCTGGGCATGGTGCCGTTCCAGACCGTCATCGCCACCAACGACCTGAACTTCTACAACACCCAGATGCGTGCGTGGTGGGTGATCGGCATCGCGCTGCTGCTGGTGACGGTACTGCTGGCCTGGCTGGTATCGCGCGCGCTGCGCCAGCGCCTTGCAAAACTGGCGGCGGCCACCCACCGGCTCGCCGCTGGCGACTACGCCACCCGCATCGAGCGCACCAGCGATGACGAGCTGGATGCACTGGTCAACGACTTCAACCGGATGGCGCAGGCGCTGGACGACACCGAGCGCAACCGCCGTGCCTTCATCGCCGACATCTCGCACGAACTGCGCACGCCGCTGGCGGTGGTTCGTGCCGAACTGGAAGCCATCGAGGACGGCATCCGCCCGTTGGACCGCGCCAACCTCGGTGCCCTGCAGGGCGAGATCCGCCAACTGGGCAAGTTGATCGACGACCTGCACGACCTGTCGATGACCCAGTCCGGCGGCCTGGCCTACCGCTTCGCGCCGCTGGACCTGGCGGCGCTGCTGCGCAGCGAGCTCAATGGCATGCGCGTGCGCTTCTCAACGGCGGGGCTGGCACTGGAGGAGGACCTGCCCGCCACACCGCTGCAGGTATCCGGTGACGAACGGCGCCTGCAGCAGGTGCTGGCCAACCTGCTGGAGAACGCATTGCGCTACACCCACGCCGGGGGCCGCGTACGCGTGCAGGCAGCGCGCGTGCCTGCCGGCGTGCAGCTGATCGTGGAAGACACCGCGCCAGGCGTGCCGGCCGACAAGTGCGCGCTGCTGTTCGAGCGCTTCTACCGGGTGGAGAGCTCGCGCAACCGGGCCAGCGGCGGCAGCGGGCTGGGCCTGGCCATCAGCCACAACATCGTCCTCGCCCACCACGGCCTCATCCACGCCGAGCCCTCGCCGCTGGGCGGGCTGCGCGTGGTCATTACCCTGCCGGAGCCTGCATGAGCCCGTCCCCCGCCGCGTCTGCGAAGATCCTGATCGTCGAGGATGAGCCACGCCTGGCCTCGGTGCTGCGCGACTACCTGGCCGCCGCCGGGATGACCAGCGAATGGGTGGACGATGGCGGCCAGGTGATCGACGCATTCGCGCGCTACCAGCCCGACCTGGTGCTGCTGGACCTGATGCTGCCGCAGCGCGATGGCGTGGACCTGTGCCGCGAACTGCGCGCCAGCAGCGATGTGCCGGTGATCATGGTCACCGCACGGGTGGAAGAGATCGACCGCCTGCTGGGCCTGGAAATCGGTGCCGACGACTACATCTGCAAGCCGTTCAGTCCGCGCGAAGTGGTCGCACGGGTGATGGCGGTGCTGCGTCGCTACCGCCCGGACCCCGCTGCGCGGGCCAACAGCGGGCTGCATATCGACGAACCGGCAGCCCGCGCCACCTGGAACGGCAAGGGCCTGGACCTGACCCCGGTCGAATACCGCCTGCTGCGCACGCTGCTGGCCACGCCGGGCCGGATCTGGGCGCGCGACGAGCTGCTAGACCGCCTCTATCTGGACCATCGCGTGGTGGTCGACCGCACCGTCGACAGCCACGTGCGCAACCTGCGCCGCAAGCTGGCCGACGCCGGCATGGAAGGCGAACCGATCCGTTCGGTGTATGGCATGGGCTACAGCTACGAACCGTGATCGCGTTCGCCGGGCTTGGCCCGGCGCTACCCCGTCATGCCTCGTCGACGAACGTCACCCTCTGGTAGCGCCGGGCCATGCCCGGCGAGCGCAGCGATGCAGACCTGCGCTACAGTCGAGAACGCTCGACATTAAGAACACAACTGCATGGACGACATCCACCCGATCGCGCCGGACAAGCGCGCCGCCATTCTTTCCAGCCTCGCCGACATCGAACAGCGCCACAATGTGCGTGTGCTGCTGGCCTGCGAATCCGGCAGCCGTGGCTGGGGCTTCTCTTCGCCGGACAGCGACTACGACGCACGCTTCATCTACGTGCATCGCCAGCCGTGGTATCTCAGCGTCAACGAGAGCACCGGTCCCGGCGAAGCGCAGCGCGATGTGATCGAACTGCCGATCGACGATGAGCTCGACGTCAGCGGCTGGGACCTGCGCAAGGCACTGCGGCTGGTCTCAAAATCCAATCCGACACTGATCGAATGGCTGCGTTCGCCGATCGTGTACCGGCAGGACGACGCCGCCGTGGCGCAGCTGTGGGAGGCCGCAAAGTCCTTCTATTCGCCGCTGGGCACGTGGTGGCACTACTTCAGCATGGCGCGCTCGAACCATCGCGGGTACCTGCGTGGCGAGATGGTACGCACCAAGAAGTACCTGTACGTGCTGCGCCCACTGCTGGCCTGCCAGTGGATCGAGCACGAGCAGACACCTCCGCCGATGGCCTTCGAGGATCTGCTGGATCGACTGCTGCCGCATGGCCCGGTGCGTGAAGCCATCGATGCCCTGCTGGTAGTGAAACGCGCCAGTGCCGAGGTCAATGCCGGACCACGCATCGCGGCGATCAGCGATTTCATCGATCGTGAGCTGGCCACCCGGACTGCGCAGGCGCCACAGCTGCCCGTTGGACACGGTGATGCGGCGTGGCTGGATGAGCTGTTCCGGCAGGTGCTGGCCAAGCACGCGCCGGCATGAAGAGCCGCAGCTGCTTCCGGTCGTGCCGGCCGCTGGCCGGCAACCCCAGAATTCCAGGTACGCCCATTGACGTTGCCAGCCAGCGGCCGGCACTACCACACGGGTATCATCGTCGCGAACGTCCTGATTTCCGGAGACACCGATGAACCCGCTGCGCCCCTTCCGCGACAAGATGCCCGTCCTTGGCGAGCGCGTGTACATCGATCCGGCCTGCACCGTCATCGGTGACGTGGAGCTGGCCGAGGACGTATCGGTGTGGCCGGGCACGGTCATCCGCGGTGATGTCAATCACGTGCGCATCGGCGCGCGCACCAACGTGCAGGATGGCACCATCATCCACGTCAGCCACCACAGCCCCTACAACAAGGCCGGCTACCCGACCCTGATCGGCGAAGGCGTGACCGTCGGCCACGGCTGCATCATCCATGCCTGCACGATCGGCGACTACAGCCTGATCGGCATGGGCGCCTGCATCCTCGACGGTGCGCGCGTCGAGCGCCATGGCTTCGTCGGCGCCGGTGCGGTGGTCGGCCCGGGCAAGGTGGTCGGCGAAGGCGAGCTGTGGGTGGGCAATCCGGCCCGCCCGGCCCGCACGCTGAGCGACAAGGAGATCGAGTCGCTGCACTACTCGGCCGACCACTACGTGCGGCTGAAGGACGAATACCTGGGCTGAGCAGCCAACGCCGCCATGCGGCTCTGCTAAAGTCTGGGCCCGACCAGGACCTGTCGAGACCCCCATGCCTGTGGCTGCCTGCCGGAGAGGACTCCGGCGCCCACAACGAAGGCCATCGCACTGATGGCCGCACCGATGCTCGATACCTACCGCGAGGTGGTGACGCCGGAGGGTGTGCCGCTGCAGCTGCCGGCAGCCGGCCCGGTGCCACGGGCGATGGCGTGGCTGGTGGATCTGGGTGTGCGCATCGCGGTACTGGTGGTGATGTCGATTCCACTGGCACTGCTGGATTCGTTCGGCTCCGGGCTCGGCCTGGTGCTGATGTTCCTGGTGTACTGGGCCTACCCGATCGTCTGCGAAGCGCTGTGGGGCCGTACGCTCGGCAAGCGCGCGCTGGGCCTGCGCGTGCTTGCGCGCGATGGCGCGCCGGTAGGCTGGATGGCTGCCATCACCCGCAACCTGCTGCGCACCGTGGACATGCTGCCGTTCGGCTATGCACTGGGCCTGATCAGCAGCCTGTTCGATCCCCATGGCCGTCGCCTGGGCGATCTGGTGGCCGGCACCGTGGTGGTGCATGCGCCCGTGCCGTACCTGCCGCCTCCGCCCACCATCGACAGCGTGCTGGCCCCGCCGCAGCCGCTGCGACCGGAAGAGCAGGCCGCGCTGATGGCCTTCGCCGAGCGCGCGCCACGGCTGTCGGCGGCCCGCCAGCAGGAACTGGCCGGCATCGCCGAACCGCTGACCGGCACCCACGGCCAGGTCGGCGTACTGCGCCTGTATGCCATGGCCAACTGGCTGTTGGGGCGGCGATGAAGCAGGAACAGTTCGTCGCCCGCTACCAGCAGGAATGGCAGGACCTGGAACACTGGCTGCTGCTGCGTGCTGGTGCTGCGCGGCGCACGCGGCGCAAGGCCAGCGCGCTGGCAGTGGACGACGCCGCCTTCCCGCAGCGCTACCGGCGCCTGTGCCAGCAGCTGGCACTGGCCCGCGAGCGCGGCTACAGCCCGCAGCTGGTGCAGCGCCTGCAGCAGTTGATGCAGCAGGGCCACAGTGTGCTGTACCGCACGCCGCCGACGCGCTGGCGCGGTGCACTGGAATTCCTGGTGGCCGACTTCCCGCTGCTGGTGCGCAGCCAGGCGCGCAGCATGTGGGTGGCACTGGCGATGTTCGCGCTGCCGGCGGTGGCCTGCTTCGTGCTGGCGCAGCTCTACCCGGACCTGATCCACATGGTGATGGACAACCGCCAGATCGCCGAGATGGAGCGCATGTACGATCCAGCGGCCGAACGCCTCGGGCGTGACAGCGGCACGGACTGGATGATGTTCGGCCACTACATCCTGAACAACATCAGCATCGCCCTGCGTACCTTCGCCAGTGGCCTGCTGGCCGGCCTGGGCACGCTGCTGGTGCTGCTGTTCAACGGCGTGATCATCGGTTCAGTGGCCGGCCACCTGCAGCACATCGGCCATGGCGATCCGTTCTGGCGCTTCGTCGCAGGCCATGGTGCGTTCGAGCTGACCGCGATCGTGATCGCCGGCGGTGCCGGCCTGCAGCTGGGCATGAAACTGCTGGCCCCCGGCCGGCGCAGCCGCCTGGATGCCCTGGTCGAAGGCGGCCACATCGGGGCCCGGCTGTGCCTGGGCGTGGCGTTCATGCTGCTGGTGGCCGCGTTCATCGAAGCGTTCTGGTCGTCGATTGCCGAAGTGCCGGCGTGGGGCAAGTTCAGCGTGGCCGGCGTGCTGTGGGCCGGCGTGCTGCTGTGGCTGTGGCGCGGCGGGCGCGGAGGCGGCAATGCGCATTGACCGCCTGGACGTGGCGCTGCGCGCGCGCAGTGGCTGGGAAGCGATGGAGCTGGGCAGCGCCCTGTCGCGCCGCCACGCACGTGCGGTGTGGGGCAGCTGGCTGCTGGCCAGTGCGCCGCTGTTCGTGATCTTCAACGCGTTGGGCTGGTGGCTGGATGCGTTCGGCTGGGCCTGGCTGGCGATGTGGTGGTGCAAGCCGCTGTTCGAGCGCGCACCGCTGTACGTGCTGTCGCGCGGCATCTTCGGTGAGCCGGTGGGCGCGCTGGCAGCGCTGCGTGCGCAGCGCAGCTGGGGCAATGCAGGCTTCTGGGGCTACCTGGGCTGGCGCCGCTTCAGCGTGCTGCGCAGCCTGTGCCTGCCGGTGAACCTGCTGGAAGGCAACGCGCCGGCCCAGCGCGGTGCACGCCGCCGCGCCGTGGCGGCCGGTGCTGCGGGCGCCGCCGTCGTGCTGACCGTGGCCTGCATGGCCTTTGAAGGGGTGCTGGTGTCCGGCGCGATCGGCGCGGTGTTCATGTTCATGCCACTGGAGCTGATGTCCGAATCATGGCGTGCCGCATGGGACATGATCGGCCAGGACACGCCTGCCTGGGCGCAGCTGGGCTTCAACCTGGCGTGCTGGCTGGCATCGGTGCTGATCGGACCGTTCTATGTCGGCGCCGGCTTCGGCCTGTACTTGAACCGGCGTACGCAGATGGAAGCGTGGGACGTGGAGATCGCCCTGCGCCGCCTGCGCGAGCGGCTGCTGCCGGCAGCATCGACGCTGGCGCTGCTGCTGTGCCTTGCCCTGCCGCTGGCCTCCGCGCCAGTGCATGCGCAGGACGCGCAGACAGTCGCTGAGCAGGCCGACGATGCCGAAGAGGACGAGGGCCGTGCGGAAGAACCCGCCACTGCGGCCAACGATCCGGCCAATACGCCGGCGATGATCTTCGGTGCGGCGCCGGTGGACACCGCCGGTTTCCGCCAGGCGGTGAACCGCGCCTATGAGGATCCGCTGCAGCGCCCGACCCGCCAGGTCACGCGCTGGAAGCCGATCGAACAGGCCGAGGAAAAAAAGAAGGAAGACAAGGCGCTGCAGAGCGACGGCAGCGACAAGGGCGAGCGCAGCAACCGCAAGGCCAGCATTGCCTGGCTGGCGCGCCTGGCCGAGTGGGGCCTGTGGGGCCTGCTGGGCGTCCTGCTACTGGTGCTGTTGTTGACCGCCCGTCTGTGGCTGCCGTGGCTGCGCGGCAGTGGCCGGCGCAAGGCCGAGGCTGCACCACAGGTGGTGGAGGAACAGGTGGAGCTGCCGGTCGTGCTGCCGCCGGACGTGGCCACCCAGGCCGGCCTGCTGTGGGACCAGGGCCGGCCGCGTCAGGCGCTGGCCCTGCTGTACCGCGCCAGCGTACGCACCGTGGGCGAGCGCAGCGGCATCGCGCTTCCGCCCGGTGCCACCGAAGCGCAATGCCTTCGCGCCTCGCGGCGCATGCCCGATGCCACCGACCGTGACCTGTTCGCGCGCATCGTGCGCATGTGGCAGTACGCCGCCTACGGTGGCCGCCTGCCCAGCCGCGCCGATTTCGATGCACTGGCCGACACGCTGCGCCAGCAGTACCGGTGGCTGGCATGAGCCCGCGCCTGTTCTGGTCGCTGTTGCTGGGCGGGCTGGTGCTGCTCGGCGTACCGCTGACGATCCTCTTTCTGCGCACGCATGAGCGGGTGACCGAGACCGTGCAGCTGCCGCCGCAGGGCGAAGCTGGCTACAACCCGCTGTACGTGCTTGGCCAGGCACTGCGCGCCGATGGCATCGACGTGCACTCGCGGCCGCGACTGGACCTGCAGCAGATGGCGCTGGGACCGCGCGATACGGTGGTGCTGCTGCAGGACAGCAGCGAACTGCCGGCACCGGCAGCCAGGGCCCTGCTGGCCTGGGTCGATGGTGGTGGCCATCTGCTGGTGCGTACGCCGCCACCCGCAGAGGACGACGCCAGCAGTACGCAGGGACCGCTGCTGGACCAGCTCGGCGTGGACAGCCTGTACCAGCAGAGCGACTGCCAGCCGTTCCACGTCATCGACGATCCCAGCCATGTGGAGTTCTGCGGTGGTCGCCGCTTCACGCTGGGCTTTGCCGCCCGTACACAAGCCGAACGGCGTTGGGGCAACGAGCGCAACCTGGTGTTCGCGCGACTGCGCCACGGGCAGGGCAAGGTGAGCGTGCTGGCCGACATGGAGTTCATGCGCGGCGAGGTGGATTCGCCGGCAGCACGCCTGGCATCGGCTGCGGGCAAGGCCAGCGACGGCCTGCACGATCTCTCGCACCGCGACCTGACCCGTTATCTGCTCGATCCGAACTATGGCAAGGGCACTTTCTGGCTGGTCTACGCCAGCCGCCCGCCGTCGCTGTGGGCGCGCCTGTTCTACCAGGGCTGGCCGGTGTGGGCGCCTCTGCTGCTGGCCCTGCTGGGCTGGCTGTGGGGCCGTTCGCAACGCTTCGGCAGCCGCCTGCCGTCGCCGGTGCTGGAACGCCGCTCGCTGCTGGAACACGTGCGTGCCAGCGGCGAGCTGCTGCTGCGCTTCGGCCACGGCGCGCGCCTGTACCACGCCGTGCTCGCCCTGTTCCTGCATCGCCTGCGCCTGCGCGCACCGGTGGCTGCCGCACTGGAGGGCGCCCCCCGCGAACAGGCCATCGCCGAACTGCTGAAGTGGCCGCAAGGCCGCGTTGCCAGCGCGCTCACGCCGCCTCCGCCGCACGATTCCTCCGCCCTGCGCGAGCGCATCCGCTTGCTGCTCCAGATGAGATCCCTGCTATGACCGAAGTCCCCGAGCTGCCGGCGGCCGCCAACGCCCGCCTGATCGAACGCGTCGATGCCATCCGCGATGCCGTCGGCCACGCCTTCATTGGCCAGGCCGACGTACTGGACCAGATCCTGGTGGCCCTGCTGGCCGGTGGCCATGTGCTGATCGAGGGCGTGCCCGGGCTGGGCAAGACCCTGCTGGTGCGGGCACTCGCGCAGGCGCTGGAGCTGGATTATGGCCGCGTGCAGTTCACCCCCGACCTGATGCCCAGCGACGTCAGTGGCCATGCGGTGTACGACCCGAAGAGCGAGAGCTTCAGGATCCGCCGTGGCCCGGTGTTCACCAATCTGCTGTTGGCCGACGAGATCAACCGTGCGCCGGCCAAGACCCAGTCGGCACTGTTGGAAGTGATGCAGGAAGGCCAGGTGACCATCGAAGGCAAGGCGTTCACCCTGGCGCCGCCGTTCATGGCGCTGGCCACGCAGAACCCGCTGGAGCAGGAAGGCACCTACCCGCTGCCAGAGGCACAGCTGGACCGCTTCCTGCTGAAGGTGCTGATCGACTACCCGCAACTGGAGGACGAGAAGCGCATGGTGACCGCGATCACCAGTGGCCGTGCCGCCAGCGATTTCGACCTGAGCCAGGTGCCACGCGTGCTCGGTGCCGGCGAACTGCTGGAACTGCAGCGTGCGACCGCGGCGATCACCGTCGATGACGAAGTGATCGACTACGCGGTGCGGATTGTGGCGGCCACGAGGCAGTGGCCAGGCATCGCGGTCGGCGCTGGCCCGCGCGGCAGCATCGCGCTGGTGCGTGCCTCGCGCGCGCAGGCGGTGCTGGCCGGCCGTGACTTCGTCACGCCCGACGACGTGCGCGACATTGCTCGCCCGGCACTGCGCCACCGCATTGCACTGGCCCCGGAGCTGCAGATCGAAGGCCAGGACGCCGACGACGTGCTGGGCGCACTGCTGGCCAAGGTGGAAGCACCGCGCCGATGAGGCCTGCCCCGCTGCTGCTGGCGCTGCTGCTGGCCTGGGCCGCCCTGGGCGGCCTGGTGCTGGGCGGGTTGCTGCCGCGCTGGAGCTGGGCGCTGGCCGCGGCGGCCATCGCGTTGCCTGCGCTGTTCGACCTGTGGCGGCAATCGCGGCGTCCGTCGCCGCAGGTACAGCGCGAACTGCCCGAAGCGCTGGCGCTGGGCGTGCGCCGCGAGGCGGCGCTGCGGCTGCAGGCCGAGCAAGCGATGACGGTGCAGGTGTTCGACCTGGTCCCCGGCGGCTGGCCGCTGGAATCGCTGCCACAGCGCGTGCGCCTGCGGGCCGGTAGCGCCTCCACGCTGCACTATCACCTGCAGCCGCTGCAGCGCGGGCACTTCCGCTTCGAAGGCGTGCACCTGCGCATGCGCTCGCCGTGGCGCCTGTGGTGGCAGCAACGCACGCTGCCGCCCGCACTGGACGTGCGGGTCTATCCGAATTTCGTGCCGCTCACGCGCTTTGCATTGTTCAGTGCCGACCAGGCCTCGCGGCTGGTCGGTGCACACGTGAAGCGCCGCCGTGGTGAAGGCACCGACTTCCACCAGATGCGCGAGTATCGCGTCGGCGACAGCCTGCGCCAGCTGGACTGGAAGGCCACCGCGCGTGCGCGCAAGCTGATCTCGCGCGAGTACCAGGACGAGAAGAACCAGCAGTTGCTGCTGATGCTCGACAGTGGCCGGCGCATGCTGGCCAGCGAAGGCGGGCTCTCGCACTTCGACCATGCCTTGAATGCCTCGCTGGTGGTGGCCTACCTGGCGCTGCGCCAGGGCGATGCCGCCGGCCTGTTCGCTGCCGGTGGCGAACGCCGCTGGGTCGCGCCGCAGCGCGGCATGGGCACGGTCGAGCACCTGCTGCGCGCCAGCTACGATCTGCAGCCACGCGCGGTGGCCACCGACTACCTGGCCGCCGCCACCGAGGTATCGCTGCGCCAGCGGCGACGTGCGCTGGTGATGCTGGTCAGCAACGTGCGCGATGAAGACATCGAAGACCTGCTGGCGGCGGTGCGCCTGCTGCAGCGGCGCCACCTGGTGTGCGTCGCCAGCCTGCGCGAGCGCGAGCTGGACGGCGTGCTGGAGGGCGAAGTGCAGACACTGGAAGACGCCACCCAGGCCGGTGCCGCCGCGCTGTACCTGCAGCAGCGCGCGAAGGCGCACGAAGCGCTGCGCAGCGAGAAGGTGATGGTGCTGGACGTCACCGCCGACGCCCTGCCCGGCGCGCTGGTGGAGCGCTACCTGGCGGTGAAGCGCGAAGGGCTGCTCTGAGCCGAGCGCGGGCTCGGCTCTACACGGATCGGGTTGTCTGTAGCGCCGAGCCCATGCTCGGCTGCCGGCCAGCGGCCGGCACTACCTACCCCTGCAGCAAGCGCCGCTGCAACCGCTCCACCGCACGCTGCAGCAGCACCCGGTTGCGGGCCAGCTTCATCCACTGCGGCAGGCGCGAGATCATGGATCGATGATGGCCGCGGCCTTCGCGCAGCGTCGCGCCCGCGTATTCGTGCAGTGCCTGCAGATGTTCGGCGTTGTAGGCCCACAGCAGGCCCGCGCGGATCGATTCGACCAGGCGCAGCGGCAGACCGAAATGCGGATCGGCAGGCTCGGCGTCACGCAGTGGGCGCACCGAGACCGCGACCTCGGTGCTGCGACCGCACTGTGCGCATCGGGCGGGGAAGGATGCCGGCGCGGGGATGCCGACGGGAATCGGTCGACACACATGCAGCCACTGATGCCCGCAGAATCCACAGGGCTGGCGGCCCAGAATGCGGACTGCACCCACCCAGTCGCCGCTGTCCAATGCAGCGCTGCAAGCGGTGCAGCGGAAACGCGCGGTCCATCGATAGGGTTCCCAGCGGGCGATCACCCAACCGGGGGCATCGCAGCGGTGGCAACGCACCGCGACGCGGTCGGCGAAGGCCTGCAGGCTGCGCCCGTCATCGAAATGCCGGCCCGGCGCGGGCGTGGCACGTCCATGCCGGCCAGGCCAACGCCGCACCGTCATCAGACGTAGATCCGCGTCGGCGCCTCGTCGACGATCGCGTGCGGCACGAACCGCGCACTGTCGCGGGTGATCGCGCTGTCGTCCTCGCGGATGCCGATGCCGCAGGCGTGGTCACCCACCACCCAGCTGCCGATCAGCGGGTAGCCGCCTTCGAAGCGGGTCAGCGGATGGGCGCGCTGGATGATCGCCGGGCCGTCATAGGGACCGTCACTGCGCTGGGTGCTGCCATCGGCCAGGTGCATCTCGATGTTGGCACCTTCGCGCGAGAACAGCGGCTTGCGCACCCAGCCCGACGCCAGCGCGCTGCCGTCATCGAAGTGCGCCTCCAGCAGGTTCGGATGGCCTACGTTGCGCTGCCACAGCAACGGCAGGATGCCCTTGTTGCTCAGCACTGCCTTCCATGCCGGTTCCAGCAACTGCACGCCCGAACCGGGCAGCGCGCGGCCGAACTCTTCGGCCATCAGGTCTTCCAGCGGGTACAGCTTGAACAGCGTGCCGATCACCGAATCATCCAGCGCGGTGAAGCGGCCGTCCTCGGACAGGCCGATGTCCTCGATCGCGATGGCCTGGCCATGCAGGCCGGCCTGCGACGCGCAGTCGCGCAGGTACTCGACCGTGCCACGGTCTTCTTCCGAGCTTCCCACCGCGCTGAAGTACAGCGGCGGCGGCAGCTGCGTGGCCAGTTCGCCGAAGCGCTCGACCAGTGCCTCATGGATCGCATTGAACTGGTCGGCATGCTGCGGCAGGCGGCCGGCGTTGCGCTGGTCTTCCAGCCACTGCCACTGGAAGAAGCTGGCCTCGAACAGCGAGGTCGGCGTGTCGTAGTTCAGCTCGTACAGCTTGGCCGGACCGGTGCCGTCGTAGGCCAGGTCCAGGCGGCCGTAAAGGTGCGGCTGGCGCTGGCGCCAGCTGTCGGCGATCCAGTCGCGGTAATGCGACGGAATCGCCAGCTGGTCCATCAACCGCTCGCTGCCGATGACATCACCGACCAGATCCAGCGCCATCTGGTGCAGCTCGGCACTGGGGTCTTCGATGTCCTGTTCGATCTGGCGCAGGGTGAACGCGTAGTACGCGCTTTCATCCCAGTAGGGCTGGCCATCGATGGTATGGAAACGGAAACCCGCTTCCTCCGCGCGTGCCCGCCACTGGGCACGCTCGGCAATCCGGATGCGCTGCATGGGTCGATCAGCCGCCGTAGCTGCCGCTGGTGCTGCGGCGTGCGCTGGTGTTGCCAAAGCCACCACGGCTGGCAGTGACCGCACGGTTCGGCTCGCTGGTGACCGGCGCCAGGCCAGCCTTGCCGGCACCGATGCCGCTGGCGGTGTTCAGGCCACCGGTGCCGCCCGGTGCCGGGCGCGCCCAGCCAGCGTTCTTGTCCTGGTAAGCCGGTGCCGACGCCGGCGCCTGCGGGGCGAGGCCGCCGCGGTTGCTCAGCATCTGCGACATGAAGAAGCCCATCATCATCGGGCCGATGAACGAGGTGCCGGCCGAGGTGTGCTGCTGCACGCACTGCTCCGGCTTGTAATCCTTCTCGCAGGCTTCCTTGCTGGCGTACTTCGGCGCCGCATCGGCGGCCTGTTTCTGCGCTTCGGCGAAGGCATTGCGGCACGACGACGGGTCGCCGGTGGCCTCGGTGCAGGCCTCGACCGAGGTGTACAGGCCTTCCTGCACCTTCACTTCCGGCTCCTTCTGGCAGGCGGTGAACAGCAGCGGCGCGGCGCTCATCAGCAGCAGCGCGGTGGTGCGGGAACGTTTCATGGCCTCATGCCCTGTCGACGGATCAATGCCCCAATGATGCCAAATCCTCACCAACAACCGGAATCGGCAAAGTGGGAAAGATGAACGGAATTTCATTTTCGTCGTTCCCCATCAGCCACGCATGACGTGGATCCATCGTGTCGACCAAGGTCGACACCTACCAACAGCCACAGGAAACTGTCGAAGGCGGGCTGGGTCCCGCGGATAGCCCAGCTGATGCTGTTGAGGTTGCCGGCCAGCGGCCGGCGCTACCACGGGTGCAGGGCGCAGCCCTGCCACTCCCTTCCCGGTGGTTGCAGCAGCAACCGAAAAAATTGGCCATGATCGGCTGACCCCCACGTCGTACGGCCCGCCCGTTCCGCCCGCCATGCCCGAATACCGTTCCCGCACCTCCACCGCCGGCCGCAACATGGCCGGCGCCCGCGCCCTGTGGCGTGCCACCGGCATGAAGGACGGCGACTTCCACAAGCCGATCATTGCCATCGCCAACTCCTTCACCCAGTTCGTGCCCGGCCACGTGCACCTGAAGGACCTCGGCCAGCTGGTAGCGCGCGAAATCGAACAGGTCGGTGGCGTCGCCAAGGAATTCAACACCATCGCCGTGGACGACGGCATCGCGATGGGCCACGACGGCATGCTGTATTCGCTGCCCAGCCGCGAGATCATCGCCGACGCCGTGGAGTACATGGTCAACGCGCACTGCGCCGACGCGCTGGTGTGCATCAGCAACTGCGACAAGATCACCCCCGGCATGCTGATGGCTGCGCTGCGCCTGGACATCCCCGTGGTGTTCGTCTCCGGCGGGCCGATGGAAGCGGGCAAGACCAAGCTGTCCGAGCACAAGCTGGACCTGGTCGACGCGATGGTGGTGGCCGCCGATGACAGCGCCTCCGACGAGAAGGTCGCGGCCTTTGAACGCAGCGCCTGCCCCACCTGCGGCTCCTGCTCGGGCATGTTCACCGCCAACTCGATGAACTGCCTGACCGAAGCGCTGGGCCTGTCGCTGCCCGGCAACGGCACTACGCTGGCCACCCATGCCGACCGCGAGGCGCTGTTCCGCCGCGCCGGCCGCCTGATCGTCGAGCTCTGCCATCGCTGGTACGGCGGCGAAGACCCGAGCGCGCTGCCGCGCGGGATCGCCACCCAGGCCGCGTTCGCCAACGCGATGACCCTGGACATCGCCATGGGCGGCTCCACCAACACCATCCTGCATCTGCTGGCCGCAGCGCAGGAAGCGGAGGTCGACTTCGACCTGACCCACATCGACGCGCTGTCGCGACGCGTCCCGCAGCTGTGCAAGGTGGCGCCGAACACACCGAAGTACCACATCGAGGACGTGCACCGCGCCGGCGGCGTGTTCGGCATCCTCGGGGAGCTGGATCGCGCCGGCCTGCTCGATACCACAGTGCCGACCGTGCACAGCGCCAGCCTGGCCGAGGCGCTGGAGCGCTGGGACGTGGTGCGCAGTGACAACGACACCCTGCACACCTTCTTCAAGGCCGGTCCGGCCGGCATCCCCACGCAGGAGGCCTTCAGCCAGGCCACCCGCTGGCCCGCGCTGGACCTGGACCGCGCCGAGGGCTGCATCCGCTCGCTGCAACATGCGTATTCGCTGGAGGGTGGCCTGGCTGTGCTGCGCGGCAATCTGGCCGTCGATGGCTGCGTGGTGAAAACCGCCGGCGTGGACGAATCGATCCATGTGTTCGAAGGCCCCGCGCGCGTCTATGAAAGCCAGGACGCCGCCGTCGCCGGCATCCTCGCCGATGAGGTACAACCGGGCGACGTCGTGGTGATCCGTTACGAGGGCCCGAAGGGCGGCCCGGGCATGCAGGAGATGCTGTACCCGACCAGCTACCTGAAGTCGAAGGGACTGGGCAAGCAGTGCGCGCTGCTCACCGATGGCCGCTTCTCCGGTGGCACCTCGGGGCTGTCGATCGGCCACGTTTCGCCGGAAGCGGCCAGTGGCGGCGCGATCGGCCTGGTGGAAGATGGCGACCGCATCCGCATCGACATCCCGGCCCGCCGCATCGACCTGCTGCTGGATGAGGCCACGCTGGCCCAGCGCCGCAGCGAGGCCGATGCACGCGGCTGGAAGCCACGCGCACCGCGCCCGCGCAAGGTCACCAGCGCGTTGAAGGCCTACGCCCTGCTCGCCACCAGCGCCGACAAGGGTGCCGTACGCAACACCGCCCTGCTCGGCGATTGATGCCGATCCGGTAGTGCCGGCCGCTGGCCGGCATCTTAAAAAAAGGGACGGAGGGGATTAAGTCGTCTGTGCCTCAAACGACTTAATCCCCTCCGTCCCCTTTTTTCAGCCGATCACGCGCTTGAACGGCGGCAGCGCGTCGATGATGCGCTTGCCGTAGCGGCGGGTCAGCAGCCGCGAATCGAGGATGATCACGCGGCCGGTGTCGGTGGAGGTGCGGATCAGGCGGCCGGCGAACTGGGTCAACGTGCGCAGCGCGTGCGGAATGGCGATCAGGTTGAACGCATTGAGCCCGCGGCCCTCGAACCATTCGCTGAGCGTGGCGGTCTGCGGATCGGTCGGCACCGCGAACGGTACCTGGGTGATCACCACCGTGGTGCAGGCTTCGCCGGGCAGGTCGAGGCCTTCGCCGAACGAGTTCAGGCCGAACAGCACCGAACCCTCACCCGCTTCGACGCGGCGCAGGTGCTCTTCGATCAGCCGGGTCTTGGACATCTCGCCCTGCACCAGCACCTGCTTGCGGCGCGCCGCCGACATCAGCCCGGCCACCTTTTCCATCTTCCAGCGCGAGGTGAACAGCACCATCGAGCCCTTGGCCCAATCCAGCTCGGTATCCAGGTAGCGCGCCACCTCACGCGGATGGCCTTCGCGGTCGTCCGGGGTGACCGGGAACCTGGGCACGATCAGCTCGGCCTGGTTGGGCAGGTCGAACGGCGACGACAGCGAGACCATCTCGGCCTCTTCGGGGATGCCGTTGTCGATCGCCAGCGACTGGAAATCGCCGCCGCCGGTCAGCGTCGCCGAGGTCATCACCACCGAATCCACTTCATCCCACAGCAGCTTGCGCAGCACGTGCGCGGCCGACACCGGCGAGCCATGCAGCACCAGGTCGCCGTCGCGGGTGGCGGTGACCCAGCGCGCCATCGGCGGCGCGCCGTCCTTGTCCTCGCGGCGCCACGCCTGCCACAGGTTGTACTGTTGCTCGATCATTTCCAGCGCCATGCCCAGGTTGCGCTGCAGGCGCTCGCGCGCGGCATCGTCCGGCTTGCCCTTGGCCACCTGCGCGGTGGCGGCATGCGCCCAGTTGTAGAGGCTGCGGGTCTCGTCGGCCAGTGCCTCGATCGGCTCGCGCCAGGCCTCGGGCAGGCGTCCATTGGCCGCACGCCACATCGGCTCCTCGTCCGCCGGCGCCGGCATCCACACCCGCTCGATGTGATCGCGGAACGCGCGCAACTGCTTGGCGACGTTGCTGGCCACCTCGATCGCTTCGTTCGGCAGCAGGTTGCCGAGGCGGTCCTTGTCGACCGCGCGGTAGGCACCGGCAATCAGGATCTGCAGGCGGCCGGTACGCTTGGCCATTTCATCCAGCGCGAGGCTGGCCGCGCCCTGGTCGATCGCCACGTTGCCGATGTGATGGCCTTCGTCCAGCACCAGCAGCATGTCCGACGGCGGCGCGATCAACGGCTGGCCGTTGTCGCTGTCGCCGATCGACAGCGCCGACAGCAGCAGCGCGTGGTTGGTGACCACGATCTGCGCATCGCGCACGGTGTTGCGTGAACGCAGCACCGCGCACTGCGCCGAATACGCACAACGGCGCCCGGCGCAGCCCGAAGCCGGCGTGGTGATGCGGCTGCGCAGGCCGGGGCTGATGGTCTCCGGCGCATTGTCGATATCGCCGTCCCAGCTGCCGCCGGTGAAGGCATCGGTCAGGCGCTTGGCGATGTCCATCTCGATCGGCGCCAGCGGCCGGTCGAACAGTGGTGCATCCTCCTCGAACATGCCGCCCTGCGAGCCCTCGCCCTGTGCTTCGGCGGCGTTGCGCGTGCACAGGTAGCGGGTACGGCCCTTGGCCAGCGCCACGGTTGCTTCCAGGCCGGTGGCCTTGAGGAAATTCGGGATATCCCGCTCGACCAGCTGCGACTGCAGCGCCACGGTGCCGGTGCTGATCACCAGCTTCTTCTTGCTGGCCAATGCGATCGGCACGCCTGCGGTGAGGTAACCCAGGCTCTTGCCGACGCCGGTCGGCGCCTCGACCACGCCAACGCCGCCGCTCTTCGACAGCGCGCGCGACACCACGCCGATCATCTGGCTCTGCGAACGGCGGGTGGAGAAGCCGGGAGTATTGGCCTGCAGCGTCGTGTACGCCTTGCGGATCGCGTCCTTCAAGGGGTCATCGAGCGTGCGCGGAGCGGCGACGGTTTCGGTCACGCCGGAAATTACCGTGGCTGGATCGGGCCGGTCATTGTCGCATGGCCGGCCATGTCCGCCGCCGCTGGCTGCCTGAACGGGGCAGCGGCGACGCCCGGCGGCTGGATGAACACACCGTACGCTGCTGGCGACGGCCCTGGGCCGTCACCGGGGTGTCACTGCACCGCGTTGCCGCGCAGCCGCAGCACGCGCACCAGCGCCCACACCAGCAGCACCACGCCGATGGCCTCGACCATCGCCAGCGCGAAGTGCAGCACGCCGAAGATGGCGCTCATGCCCGAGATGGCGCTGAAGTTGCCACTGCTGACCAGCCACATCGGCAGGACACCCGCGGCCAGGCCGCCCAGGCTGGACAACAGCAACAGCAGCAGGCCGACCAGCGCACCGGTGCGGGTCGCATCGCGCGGCGCACCGACCACCCAGACCAGGCCGACGCACAGCGCGATCAGCACCGGCAGGCGCACACCGACCATGCTCAGCACGGTCACCATCAGGGTCGTGCCGTCCATCGATCAGTCCTCGCCGGCCAACACAGCCGGGCCCTGGCGCAGCGCCTGGTAGACCTCGTCGGTCTGCGGGCGTACGCCGTGCCACTGCAGGAAGCTCTCGGCAGCCTGCTCGACCAGCATGCCCAGGCCATCGACGGTGTTACGGCACTGCGCCGCACGGGCCCAGGCCAGGAAGGCGATGGCCGCCTCGCCGTAGTTCAGGTCGACGGCGGTGGTCATCGAATTGACCAGCGACAGCGGCAGCTTGAACTCGACGTCGCGGTCGCGGCCCGCCGAGGTGGCGTTGACGATCAGTTCGAAGTCGCCCAGCTCGCGCAGGTCCTCCCAGTAGCGGCTGATCGCGCGGCCCGGTTCGCCCATGGCATCGATCAGTTCGTCGGCGCGCTCCGGCGTGCGGTTGACCACGACCAGTTCGGTGATGCCGGCATCGAGCAGCGCCGGTGCGACGCTGCGCGCCGAGCCACCGGCACCGATCATCAGCACGCGGCGGCCGCGCAGGTCCAGGCCGTGGCGGTCGGTCAGGTCGCGCACCAGGCCGATGCCATCGGTGGTGTCGCCGTGCCAGCGGTCGCCCTTGCGCAGCAGCGTGTTGACCGATCCGGCGCGGCGCGCCCGTGCGGTCAGCGTGGTGCATGCCGAGAACGCGGTTTCCTTGTGCGGCAGGGTGACGTTGGCACCGACGCCGCCCTCGGCAGCGAAGGCCTCCAGGCCGGCCAGGAACGCCTCAGGGGCCAGGTCGATCGCGCGATAGTCGATGGCGATGCCTTCCTGGCGACCGAACGTCGCGTGGATCTGCGGCGACTTCGAGTGGGCAACGGGGTGTCCGAAGACGGCGTAACGGTCGGTCATGGAATCCTCAAGCTGGCTAGACTGATGCTCTTTCGTGCACGGAACCGGATGATGCGCATCACCCCGCCCCTGCTGGTGCTCGCCGCCAGTCTACTCTCTGCCCCCGTGGCGATGGCGTTGAACGAGTACGGCATCGAAGGCATGGGCGTGGTCTCGATCCGCGCCGATGAAGGCCGCGCCACGATCAGCGCCGATGGCCAGCGCATCGTCTTCGCCCGCCGCGGCGAGGCCGGCTGGGGCCTGTGGGAGGCACGCGTGGTCGGCGGTCGTTGGCAGCAGGCACAGGCACTGCCGGTCGGCGTGGCCGGTGAAGCCCGCGATCCCTACTTCAGCCGTGACGGCCGCTGGCTGCTGTTCGCGGCCGGTCGCGAGGGCGCGCTGGCGCTGTACCGCGCTGCGCTGGCCACCGATGGCCGGCTGGGCCCGGCGCAGCCGCTGGCCGGTGACGGCGGGCGCCGGGAAGAGCGCGGGCCAGCCCTGAGCGCGGATGGCAAGCAGCTGTTGTTTGCCCGCCAGCAGGGCCATGGCGCCGGCTGGGATCTGTTCGTAGCGACGCTGGATGCGCAGGGCCTGCGTGGCCCGGCCACCGCACTGAGCGCGTTGAACAGCGCCGACGACGAGACCGACGGCGACTGGCTGGGCCAGGATGGCGCCGTGGTGTTCAGCCGCAGCCACGGCAGTACCGCGCAGGTCTGGAGCAGCGGCTGTGCGTGGAGCGGTGTGGCGCTGCAGCCGCTGGGGCTGTCGTTCAACCAGGCCGGCGGCTGGACCGGCGCGCCGGTGATCGACAACGCCAAGCCGGCGGAGATGCTGGTGGCCAGCAGCGCGGCAAAGGCGCCGCGCGCCGGTGGCGTGGACGTGTACCGGTTGGCGGTGCCGAAGGTGGCGGCGGTGGCCGGGTGCGTGCGGTAGATCCACGCCATGCGTGGATGGCGCCCGCGAAGGGGTCAGAGCCCTTTCCTGCGGAAAGGGATCCGACCCCGGGGATCGCCCGTCAGCGCGACAGCACCTTGGCGCGCAACTGCTCGTACTCCATCTCGCTCAGCTGGCCGTTGTCCTTGCGCTGGTTCAACGCGGCCAGCTCGGCCTGCACGCTGTCCGGCAGGGCCTGCTCACGGGCCACGTGGCGGGCGGCGGAGAGCTGCTCCGGTGGGCGCTTGCCCGCGCGCCATGCGGCGATGAAGACAGCGACGATGATGGCGCCGAACACCAGCGTACCGATGCCCCAGATCAGCCATTGCATCCATCCCAGTTCGGGTCCCATCGCGCAGTCCTCCGTCTATCGTGGCGCTATTGTCAGCGCTCGCGCAGCCATCGCGCCACCTGCGGCGCGAAATAGGTCAGCACGCCGTCGGCACCGGCCCGCTTGAAGCCCAGCAGCGACTCCAGCACGCAGGCGCGCTCGTCCAGCCAGCCGTTGGCGAAGGCGGCCTTCATCATCGCGTACTCGCCACTGACCTGGTAGGCAAAGGTCGGCACGCCGAATGTCTCCTTCACCCGGCGCACCAGGTCCAGGTATGGCATGCCCGGCTTGACCATCACCATGTCGGCGCCCTCTTCCAGGTCCAGCGCGATCTCGCGCAGAGCCTCGTCGCCGTTGGCCGGGTCCATCTGGTAGGTCTTCTTGTCGGCCTTGCCGAGGCTGGCCGCGCTGCCCACCGCATCACGGAACGGGCCGTAGAACGCCGAAGCGTACTTGGCCGAGTAGGCCATGATGCGCACGTTGATGTGGTTGTCGGCATCCAGCGCACGGCGGATCGCGCCGATGCGGCCGTCCATCATGTCCGACGGCGAGACGATGTCCACACCGGCCTCGGCGTGCGACACCGACTGCTTGACCAGTGCTTCCACGGTGATGTCGTTCAGCACATAGCCCTTGTCGTCGATGATGCCGTCCTGGCCGTGGGTGGTGTACGGGTCCAGCGCCACGTCGGTCATCACGCCCAGTTCCGGGAAGCGCGACTTCAATGCGCGGATCGCACGCTGCGCCAGGCCGTCCTCGGCCCACGCCGCCGACGCGTCCAGCGACTTCAGCGACGGGTCGATCACCGGGAACAGGTCGATTACCGGAATGCCCAGCTCCAGCGCCTCTTCGGCCACCTTCAGCAGCTCTTCGATCGACAGCCGCTCCACGCCCGGCATCGACGGCACTGCGGTGCGGCCCGCCAGTTCGTGCACGAACACCGGGTAGATCAGGTCGTCGGTGGTCAGCGTGTTCTCGCGCATCAGGCGGCGCGAGAACTCGTCGTGGCGCATGCGGCGCGGGCGGTAAAGCGGATGGGACATGGCAGGCTCCGAGGAGTGGCTATTGCAACAGGTAACCCTGCGGCAGCAGGGGTTCGGGCAAGGGGCGTTCGCCGAGCGCGTCGAGCTGGTCGATCTCGATCGTGCGCACCAGCGCGTCCAGCGGCAGGTCGTTCGGCTCCAGGCCGAACGGGTCTTCCATTTCTTCGCCCAGCTGGTCCAGGCCGAAGAAGGCATAGGCCAGCACCGCCGACAGCACCGGCGTGCCCCAGCCCAGCGAACTGGCCAGGCCGAACGGCAGCAGCACGCAGAACATCCACGCGCAGCGATGCAGCAGCAGGGTGTAGGCGAACGGCAGCGGCGTGGTGAGGATGCGCTCGCAGCCGGCCTGGATCGACGACATCGCGTGCAGGCGCTCCTCCAGCTGTGCGTAGAGGATCGGATCGAGCTCGCCGGCGCGCAGCGCCTGGGCCAGCTCGGCGGCGATCATCGACAGCAATGCATCCGGCACGTTCTCGCGCTGGCCCAGCTGCTCGCGCTGCGGCTTGTCCAGCCATGGCAAGGCGACCAGGGCCACGACGCGCCCACGCAGGCGCGCGGCCAGCGCATGGGCGAACGCGGTGGTGAGGTACGCGATGCGGCGACGGCGGCCGCCGTCATCGGCCAGCAGCAGGTGCACCTGGCGCGCCAGCGAACGCGATTCGTAGACCAGCTGGCCCCACAGCTTGCGGCCTTCCCACCAGCGGTCATAGCAGGCGCTGTTGCGGAAGCTGAGGAAGATCGACAGGACCAGGCCGAGCAGGGTGAACGGCGTGACCGACACGCGTTCGATGCCGGTCGGCGGGGCCAGTTCCACCACGGCCGCCACGGCAATGGACAGGATCAGGATGGCCAGCACCTTCGGCGCGATCGCTTTGACGATCGAGCCGCGCAGGATGTACAGCAGTTGCCAGCCGTGGGGACGGGGTCGGATGATCATCGGGCAGCCGCGCCAGGCGCGGAATCACAGGCACGCGGGGGGCTCGCGCAGCCGCTCATTGTACGCCCCTGCCCGGCCACCGGCCGTGCGCCTGCGACGCCCTGTCGCACCCGGCGCCGGGATTCAGATCACGCCGCCGCCCAGGCCCAGGCGCAGGATGCCGACCACCACCACGATGCCGTTCAGCACCAGCCCGGCCCAGGCCCGACCGCGCTTGGTCGGGTGGGTAAACAGGATGCCCAGCGCGGCGATCACCGCGCCGACGGCGGCGAACGGGATCAGGAACCAGTTGCCCCAGCCAAGCAGCGGAATCAGCGCCAGGATCATCCACAACAGCGCCAGTACGCCCCACAACAGACTGATCACGCCCATTCCGCTCTCCCGCAGTTGGTTCTGTCTGTCCACCATAGTCGTTCCCGCAGTCGCCGCCTACTGCCGTTGGCGGGGCTGTCACCCGACGCGTGCTAGCGTGCTGCCGTGGGTGCCCTGACCCGGGTGTTGGCGCCGATTCAGAGTGGCCCGCCGATGATCGCAACCAGTCCTACAGGGGTCGTGCCATGAACATCCGTTGGGCCGCGCTGGCGGCCATCCTGCTGGTCGCCGCCGGTTGTGCCAGCACCTCCAAGGTCATGCTGGGGCGCGCCCGCGCGCCGATCGATCCGGCACTGGTGCAGATCTATTCCACGCCACCGGCCGGCTCGCAGGAAATCGCGCAGCTGGAATCGGCATCTGCCGTGGGCTTCGGCACGCAGGGCCAGACCGATGCCGCGGTGGCACGCCTGAAGCGTGAAGCGGCGGCACTGGGCGCCAATGGCGTGGTGCTGATGGGCGTGGGCAGCAGCGGCTCGCCGGTCGGCATGTCGGTGGGTGCCGGCACCTTTGGCTCGCATGTGGGGGGTGGCGTCGGCATCGGTATTCCGACCACGCAGAAGCGCGCCGCCGGCGTGGCGATCTGGGTACCCAATCCGGAACCGCCGGCACGGTTGCCGACCCAGGTGATCACGCCGCAGCGGTGAGGCGGCAGCGTCACCGCGGGTAGCGCCGGGCCATGCCCGGCGTCTCTCCCGCTGCGCTCGCCGGGCATGGCCCGGCGCTACCGATTATTTCTGCCGGTACTTCGGCACGAACACCTTGTTTACCGCATCGGCCAGCTGGTCCGGCGGCAGCAGGCCCTGGTCGAGCAGGAAGTTGTTGAAGGCCAGGCGGTCGAACTTCGCACCCAGTGCCAGCTCGGTCTGCATGCGCAGTTCCAGGATGCGGGTGTAACCGTAGAAGTAGCTGCCCGCCTGGCCCGGCATGCGCACCATGTAGCGGTCCAGTTCCTGGGTGGCCATCGCCTTGGACAGGCCGACCTGCTCCATCAGCACGCGTTCGCCGTTGGCGCGGTCGGTCAGGCCGAGGTTGAGCATCGGGTCAAGCATTGCGCGTGCGGCCCGCAGCAGGCGGAACTGCAGGGCGATCATCTGCCCGTCCAGGGGCTCGTACGGCACCATCTCGGCCTCGGCATACAGCGCCCAGCCTTCAACGTTCACCGAATTGAACGCAAACATGGTGCGCGCCAGCGAGACACCACGCTCGACCATGGCGGTGAACTGCAGCTCGTGGCCGGGGCGGCCTTCATGCGCGCTCAGCGTCCATGCCGCCGCACCGAAGTTGAAATCGTCGTATTGTGCGCCCGGGCCCGCCGCCGGGTTGCCCAGCGGCAGCACGAAGGTGCCCTGCTGCCCGGTGTTGTTGACCAGCGGCGCCGGCAGGAAATGCGGGGCCGGGCTGGCCGCGCTCTCGGCGGCCGAACCCAGGCGCATCTGCATGGCGCGCTTGGGTACATCGACGATGGCATGCTCGCGGATCAGCGGATCGATCGCATCGATCACCTTGCGGTAGTGGCCTTCCAGCTGGTCGTCGGCGATCTTGTCGGCCTTCAGCGCGCGGATCACCGCCACCGGGTCGCTCGGATCGGCCACCTTCAGGCCCTTGTCCTTCACCACCAGCGGCGCCAGCTGCTGCATCGCCGAGCGGGTTTCCATGAACTCCAGCTGCGCGCGCTGCATCAGCAGCTTCGGGTCGATATCGATGCCGACCTGCTTGAGCTGGTAGGCGTACAGCGGCGCCGGCAGGCGCGCATCGGTGCGTGCCTTCGGCAGCACGTCCTTGCGGGTCCAGGCGGCGTAGTCCTTCATCTGCCCGGCCAGGGCCTTCATTGCCTCATCGGCGCCGGCGATCTGGTACTTCTTCAGCAGCGACTCGATGCCGGTGATGTACGTCTCGACGTTGTCCAGCGATTGCTGCACTTCGATCTTCGTCGGCTGCAGCAGGCTGCCGTCCTTCAAGCGCTCTTCGTAACGCTGGCGGGCCAGCGTGGTGAACGCGGTGCCACCCGGCTGCAGCCCGGCGTAGGCCTTGAGGCGGTCGATCGCCTTGGCCCGGCGCTCGGCCGGCACCTGGTCGGACAGCAGCAGGTTGAGGCCGCTGAACACGGTCTGCGGTGCATCGGTCCACGGCAGCAGGTACTTCTCGTTGAGCTCGCTGCCCTCGATGTTCTGGTTGGCGGCGTGGATCATGATCTCCAGGTCCTGGCGGACGTTGGGATCCTGCTCGGTGGCCAGCTTCGCCTTCAGTTCGTCGCGCGCCTTGGCCATCGCCGCGCGGTAGCGCTTGCCGTTGTCCGCACCGAGGTCGGCCACCTTGTCGTCATAGCCGGGCACGCCGAAGAAGCCGGTTTCTTCCGGCTGGAACGGGCCCTGCGCATCGAGCAGGATCTGCGCCAATGCGTTGCTGCGGGCCACCCAGGCCGGGCTGGCCGGAGTAGCGGCCTTGGTGGCGGGTGCCGCCAGCGCCGGCGGTGCGAACATCAGCGGGGCGGCAGTCAGGGCCAGGGCAACGGCCAACGCGATCGGCTTCATGGTGCACTCCAGGACAGGGTTGCCCGCACCCTACGCGCTCAGCGCGGTGGCGACAATCGGCCGGAGGTCACAACGCCGCGGCCAGCGGGCATTCGCCGCGTTCGCGGCAGGCCTGCAGCTCGCATTCCTGCGCGGCTTCGTCATCATCCAGCGCGGTCAGGTCGAAGGTCTGCTTGTTCTCGCCCAGCACATACATCACCGGATAGTCCCAGACGTCGTCGCTGCGGGTGCCCTTCACGAACAGCCGGCCGTGCGCGCGCGGGCCTTCCAGGGCCACGGTCAGGCCGACGTCGCGCTGGCCATTGATCGCGGTCTGCATGCTGCCCAGCGGCATCGATTCGGCACGCAGCGGCTCGCCGAAGGCTTCCACCAGTTCGATGCTGCATCCGGCGCGGCGCATCGCCTCGCGCATCGGCGGGCTCTCGCGTGCCGCCTCACTCCAGCGCAGCACGCTCCAGGCCACCACGCAACCGGCACCGGCCAACACCAGCAGCACGGCCAGCGGCATCGCCCAGCGCCAGTGACGGGACCACCAGCCGGCAGGCTTCGGGCCATGGGTGGGAATCGGCGGCGGCAGTGTCATCGGCGGGCTCCTTCCCGTTTGTGCATCAGGGCTTCAGGCAGCGTCCCAGGAAGGCTTCGGCCACACGGTAGCGATGCAGGGCATCGGCGCCGGACAGGCCATGCTTGGCACCCGGATAGGTCATCAGCTCGAACGGCTGCCCGCGCTTCTGCAGCGCGCTCATCAGGCTGGTCGAGTTGGTGAACAGCACGTTGTCATCGGCCATGCCGTGGATCAGCAGCAACGGCGAACGCAGGCCGTCGATATGGGTCAGCACGCGCGCTTCGCGGTACCCCGCTTCGTTGCGCGCCGGCAGGTCCATGTAGCGTTCGGTGTAGTGGCTGTCATACAGGCCCCAGTCGGTGACCGGTGCGCCGGCCACGCCACAGGCGTACTGGTTCGATGCCTTGGCCAGCAGCATCAGGGTCATGTAACCGCCGTTGGACCAGCCCTGCACGCCGATGCGCGCCGGGTCCACCCACGGCTGCTGCTTCAGCCAGGCCACGCCGCGCAGCTGGTCGGTCACTTCCACCGTGCCCTGCTTCCCGTACAGCGCACCACCGAAGTCGCGGCCGCGGCGCGGGGTGCCGCGGTTGTCCAGCGAGAACACGACGTAGCCCTGCTGGGCCAGGTACTGGTTGAACAGATGGTCGCCACGGCCGGGCCAACTGTCAGTGACGGTCTGGCTGGCCGGGCCACCGTAGACGTACACCGCCACCGGGTAGCGCTTGGACGGATCGAAGCCGGCCGGCTTGATCAGGCTGTAGTTCAACGGGGTCTTGCCGTCGGCAGCCATCAACGTGCCGAACTCGACCGGGCGCTGCGCATCGCGGTAGCGCGCATACGGGTGCCTGGGATCGGCCAGGTCGTTCTCGACCAGCGTGGCGATCTTCTCGCCGTTGGCGCGGAACAGTTCGATCTGCGGCGGCGTGGTGCTGTTGGACCAGCTGTCCACGTAGACGCTGGCATTGCGGGCGAAGCTGGCGCTGTGCATGCCCGGCGCCTTCGACAGGCGCTGCGGCTCACCGCCCTGCAGCGACACCGCGTAGATCTGGCTTTCGCGCGAGGTCTCGATGCCAGCACGGAAGTAGGCCTTGCCGGCCTTCTCATCGACCGCCAGCAGTTCGTCCACCGGCCAGTTGCCATGGGTCAGCGCAGTGGCCTTGCCCTTGCTGTCGATGCGGTACAGGTGCTGGAAGCCGGTGCGCTCGGACGACCACAGCACGCTGCCATCTTCAAGGAACCGCAGGCTGTTGTGCAGCGGCACCCAGGTCGGGCTGGTCTCGTGGGCGAGCACGCGCTGGCGGTTGGAGTCGAGCGCCACTTCGACCAGGTCCAGCTGCTTCTGGTCACGCGACTGGCGCTGGAAACTCAGGTGCTGCGCATCGCGCCAATCGACGCGGGCCAGGTAGATGTCCTGTTCCTTGCCCAGGTCGATCCAGCGCGGCTGCGCATCGGCGGCCGGTGCGATCACGCCCAGCTGCACGCGCACGTTGGCGTCGCCGGCGGCCGGGTAACGCTGTTCGATCACATCGGTGCGGTCGGCGTAGACCTCGTAGCGCTTCTGCACCGGCACCGGCGCCTCGTCGATGCGGGCAAAGGCAATGGCCGAGTCATCCGGCGCCCACCAGTAACCGGTATGGCGATCCATTTCCTCGTCGGCGACGAACTCGGCCACGCCGTTGCCGATGGTGGTGCTGCCGTCGCGGGTCAGCTGCAGCTGCTTGCCACTGGCCAGATCGATCACCCACAGGTTGCGGCCGCGGATGAAGCTGACGAAACCGCCCTTGGGCGACAGCTTGGCGTCGGTGGCGAAGCCTTCACCGTGAGTCAGCTGGCGCACGGCCGCCTGGCCCTGCTGCTTGAGGTCGTACAGGTAGAGTTCGCCGCCCAACGGGAACAGCAGGCGCTGCGCGTCCGGCGACCACTGGTAATCGACGATGCCGGTCATCGCAGCGATGCGCTGGCGCTCGCGTCGGGCCTTTTCCTCATCGCTGAGGGTCTCGGCGCCGGGCAGCACCACCTTGGAATCAACCAGCAGGCGGGTCTGGCCGCTGCCGATGTCGTAGGTCCACAGGTCCAGCTGGTTGCGGTCGCTGTCCTTGCCGCGCAGGAAGCTGACCTGCGAACCGTCCGGCGCCACCTTGGGCTTCATCAGGGTCGGGCCGGACAGCGGCAGCGGGCCGGTGATGGCTTCCAGGGTCAGCTTTTCGGCGTGGGCGGCGGTACTGGTGGCGAGCATGAGGGCGAGCGAAGCGAACAGATGGCGCATGGAGGATCCCGGCAAACGGCAGGTCCGCCTCCACGCGGGGCGCGGGACGGTCGTCCCTCATCCTAACCAAGCCCGTGCGGGAAGGCAGCATGACCTTCTGCCCATAAGCAGTGCGGACGAGTGCCGACCAACGGTCGGCACCCACCTTCAGATGCCGGGGTCAGCGCTGGCCGAACAGGTGCTTGCGTTCTTCGTCGCTGAGCGGCTTGCCGGCGTTCGGGTTCACCTGCTGGCGCAGCGCATAGGCGCGCTGGGTGGCCGGGCGCGCGGCGATGGCCTCGTGCCAGCGCTTGAGGTTCGGGAACGCGGCGAAGTCCACCGGCAGCGTGTCGTAGGCGCCGACCCACGGGTAGCTGGCCATGTCGGCGATGGTGTACGCGTCGCCGGCCAGGAAGGCGTGCTGGGCCAGGCGCTTGTCCATCACCCCATGCAGGCGGCGCACTTCGTTGTCATAGCGCTCGATCGCATACGGGATCTTTTCCGGAGCATACACATTGAAATGCCCCATCTGGCCGCTCATCGGGCCCAGGCCCGCCATCTGCCAGAACAGCCATTCCAGGGTGGTGACGCGGCCGCGCGGATCGCTGGGCAGGAAGCGGCCGGTCTTCTCGGCCAGGTACAGCAGGATCGCACCGGACTCGAACACGCTCTGCGGGGCGCCGCCGTCCGCCGGGGCGTGGTCGACGATGGCCGGCATCTTGTTGTTGGGCGAGATGGCGAGGAATTCCGGCTTGAACTGGTCGCCCGAGCCGATGTTGACCGGGTGGATGCGGTACTCCAGGCCGGTTTCCTCCAACAGCAGGGTCACTTTATGGCCGTTCGGGGTGGGCCAGTAATACAGGTCGATCATGGCGTCGGCTCGGGGTGCGGAAAGGAACCTGAAGTCTAGTGCGTGAGTTGGGTTGGCACCGTCATGGCGGGCCGGTAACCTCGCCTCTCCCCCGCAACGCAGCATCCCCCGCATGAGTGCAAACCGCCCGCCGCTCTCCCCGTTGTCCACGCTGATCTTCGCCTCGCGCTGGCTGCAGCTGCCGCTGTACCTGGGCCTGATCGTGGCGCAGTGCGTCTACGTGTTCCTGTTCGGCAAGGAACTGTGGCACCTGATCTCGCATTCGGTGTCGATGGGGGAGCAGCAGATCATGCTGATCGTGCTGGGCCTGATCGACGTGGTGATGATCTCCAACCTGCTGGTGATGGTGATCGTCGGCGGCTACGAGACCTTCGTCTCGCGCCTGCGCCTGGAAGGCCACCCGGACCAGCCGGAATGGCTGAGCCACGTCAATGCCAGCGTGCTGAAGGTGAAGCTGGCGATGGCGATCATCGGCATCTCCTCGATCCACCTGCTGAAGACCTTCATCGCCAGCGGTGCGCTGGGCGGTATTCCGCTGTGCACGCCGGAGCAGATGAGCGTGGCCGCGGCCAACATCGGGGTCGCCCGCTGCTCGATGCTGACCCAGGACGGCGTGCTGTGGCAGACCATCATCCACTGCGTGTTCATCCTGTCGGCGATCGGCATCGCCTGGACCGACAAGCTGATGTCCAACGGCCACAGCAAGTCGCACGACAAGGCGCACGACCACTGAGGTCGGCGCCGGCAACGGCACGACCGCCGTTGCCCATCCCGGCCACTGCTCTTGTACGCGGCGGCGGCCGGGATGCTAGATTGCACCCTCGCCGTTGCCGGCGGTGGCGTCGGGAAACGTCACCCTGCCGCGCCCGGACCGCAGGTCCCGGCCATGCATATCAATGATTTACGTCACGTCGTCTTCTAGAGGGGAGCAGGATGTCGCACGTCTCAACGATCACCGCCGCGCGCCGGTGGCTGCCGGTTGCCCTGGCACTGGCACTGGCTGCCTGCTCGGGCAAGGAGGAAACCGCCGCACCGGCCCCGGCCGCCGCACCCACCGCCGCTGCACCGGCCGCACCGGTGGTTGCCGCCAAGGTGCAGTCGATGGGCACCGAGCAGCTGCGTGAGTCGGCCAGCCAGGCCCTGCGCGAGAACCGCATGTACGCGCCGGCCGGCGACAACGCCATCGAGTACTACCTTGCCCTGCGCGACAAGACGCCGGACGACGCCTCGGTGAAGAGCGCACTGACCGATCTGCTGCCGTACACCCTGATCGCCGCCGAGCAGCACCTGGGCCGCGAGGACTACACCGAAGCGCAGCGCCTGGTGGCACTGATCGAGAAGGTGGATGCGTCCGCGCCGGCCCTGCCACGCCTGAAGGACGGCCTGGCCAAGGGCGTGCAGAACGCGGCCAAGCGCACCGAGGCCGAAGCCGAGAAGGCGAAGAAGGACGCCGAGGACCGCAGCAAGCAGCAGACCGAACAGCAGCGCCTGGCCGAGCAGCGTGCCAAGGAAGCCGACGCGGCCAAGCAGATCGCTGCCCAGCAGGACGCCGCCCGCCGCGACAATGAGCGCCAGGAAGCCGAGCGCCAGGCTGCGGCCCGCCGCGAAGCCGAGCAGAAGCAGCAGCAGGCTGCCGCCCAGCAGGCCAGCGCCGCACGCCAGGCCGCAGCACCGGCGGCCGCTGCGGCGCCGAACCTGCGCCCGGTCAGCACCCCGGCGCCGCGCTATCCGTCCGAGGCGCTGCGTGCAGGCACCTCCGGCGAGGTGCTGGTGGAGATCACCGTCGGCACCGACGGTTCGGTGACCAACGCCCGTGTGCTGCGCGCAACGCCGTCGCGCGTCTTCGATCGCGAGGCCATGAACGCGGTCAAGCGCTGGCGCTTCGAGCCGGTCAGCGCACCGGTCACCACCCGCCGCACCCTGGTGTTCGCCCCGGGCGGCAGCTGACCACGAAAAGGGGACGGAGGGGATTAAGTCGTTTCCGCCCCGCAATGACCACACGGCCCGGCATGTCCGGGCCGTGTTCGTTTCAGGAGAGGCTGTCGATCAGGCGTTGCAGTGCCGGATCACGCGCGGCCAGCACCTGGAACAGGCCCAGCGCATGCAGGCCCGGCAGTAGCGCACGCAGGTCGGCTTCGGCGGTGGCGCGGGTGGCGTCATCGCTGGCGGGGTCCTGCCAGTCACGGACGCTGGCGAGGAAGGCGCCGACGCTGCCCTTGCGCACGGTGAGGCCGTTCACCTGCACCTCGTTCTGATGGTCGGGAAGGATGTCGTGTGGCTGCATGGGTGATGCTCCGGTGGGATCGGGAGCCCAGTGTGCCGCCCAGCCAGCGGCACTTCTGCCGTATAACTGCCATTGGATATGGCAGATCAGACATCACCCGCGTTGATTGACCCCGCTTTGGCGAACGCCGAAGGCGGTCCCCTCGTCCTGGCCTCACAGCTGCGGGTGCCGGGACGGCGCCGCACCGCACGCCACCAGCACGTGCGCGGCCAAGTGCTGGGTGCCCACCACGGCCTGCTGCGGATCGAGGCCGGCGATCTGCACTGGTTGCTGCCGGCGGGGCACGTTGCCTGGATACCGCCCTTGCTGCCTCACGCCCTGGTAGGGGCAGAGGCATTCGATGGCTGGAGCCTGTACTTCAACGCCGAAGCCTGTCTGGAGCTGCCCGCCGTTCCGCGCATCTTCCAGCCGAACGTGCTGTTGCAGGCGGCGATGATGCGCGCACTGAGTTGGCCACATCAGGCGCTGGACGCCGCGCAGGCACGCCTGGCCGGCGTGATCACCGATGAGATCGCCGCCAGCACGCCTTTGCCGCTTGCCTTGCCACAACCGCAGGATCGACGGTTGCGGCGGATCGCGGCGGCGCTGGCACGGTCGCCGGACGACCTGCGCAGCGTCGAAGCGTGGGCAGCCGCCACCGGACTGTCCGGCCGCAGCCTCGCCCGCCGGTGGCAGGCCGAAACAGGCATGACCCTGGGCCATTGGCGGCAGCGCCTGCGCGTGCTGCTGTCGCTGCCACGCCTGCTGGCCGGCGAGCCGGTGATCAGCGTTGCGCTGTCGATGGGCTACGACACCCCGAGCGCGTTCATCACCGTGTTCAAGCGCGAGATGGGGGTGACGCCTGCGCGGTACAGGGTGGGCTGACGTATCCAGCACTCCCTCTATCCTTTCTTGCGACCTAAGCTGCTTGCTGATTTCGGGAGGGGAACAGATGAAGTACGACGACGCCAGCTGGCATTCCGACGGTGATTTTCCTGCCGAGCTTCCGCCCGAGGCCGGTGCAACGCATATCGGCATGTACGTGGCATGGCTCCTACTGCGGGGTATGGCAGGCGAAGAACTGGCCGACGACATGCAGGAGGAGCTGGAATCCTTGACCCGGCGTGCTATGACACCCGGTCAGTTCCTGCTGGTGTGTGATGGCAAGTTCCTTGACGAAATGATCAACGATGAGGCGAACGCATTCACGCTGGAGTACTACCAAGCGGATGACTGCCTGTATCCCGATGACTACATCGAATTGCTGGCAGACGATCTTCCTTCGCTGTACCACGTCGCCGATACCTGGGAAAACTTTGACCGACTGGCACCGGTGATCGCCCAGCGCTTCGCCGCTTGGCAGGCGACGCGAACCTGAGAACAACGAGGCCCGGAATGACCGGGCCTCGTTCCCCATCCGCCAGGCATGGCCTGGCGCTACCGGTTGCAGTCAGCCAGAGATGGCCAGGCGTTCGTTGTGATAGCGGCGCACCGCCGCGAACCACAGCACGGCGGCCAGGCCGAGGCTGGCGCCGAGGTAGATCGCCCAGACCGCCGGGGTGATGATCTCGTGGCGGATCACTTTCAGCAGCATCTGGTTCTGCGACAGGAACGGCACGGCGTACTGCCACAGCTCGCTCTTCAGCGGATAGGCCACCAGTGCGTAGCCGGGCAGCATCGGCAGCAGCATCAGCCAGGTCATGTGGCTCTGCGCTTCCTTCATGCTCTTGGCCGCGGCCGACAGGAAGGTCAGCAGCGAGGTGCCGATCAGCAGCATCGGCAACATCACCAGCAGCATCTGCAGCATCGAGCCGACGTTCATGTTGAACTGGCGGCCGATGTTGCCGGGCGCGATCTGCGCGCTCACCTTGAACGCGACCAGGGTCAGCAGCAGCGACACGAAACCGACTACGCAGGCGGCGGCGATCTTGCCGCTGACGATCGCGCTGCGCGAACCCGGCGTGGCCAGCAGTGGCTCCAGCGACTGCCGCTCGCGCTCGCCGGCGGTGGCGTCCATCACCAGGTAGGCGCCACCGATGAACGAGGTCAGCGTCAGCAATACCGGCAGCAGCATCGACAGGATCATGCCGCGCTTGGCCTCGGCACTGGCCAGGTCCTGGCGCGCCACGTCCAGCGGGCGTGCCACTTGCGCGTCGATGCCGCGTGCCATCAGGCGCAAGGCACCGACCTGGCCGTTGTAAGTGGCCAGCGCCGCCTCCAGGCGTGCACTGGGTACTTCGGCCGCGCGACGCGTGCTGTCCTTGATCACCTCCACCAGCGCCGGCTTGCCCTCGGCCCAGTCCTTGCCGAAATCATCGCTGATACGCAGCGCCACATCGATGTCCTGGGTGCGGATGGCCTCGGCCAGGTCTTTCGGTGCCGGTGCCGCATTGAGGCCCTGTGCGGCGAGGAAGCGCACCAGGTTCGGCGCGTTCTCGGCGCCGATGGTCGGGATCTGCAACGGCTCTTCGATCTGGGTACGCACCCGGCTCTCGGCCAGCTTGCCCATGCCCAGCAGCAGCACCGGGTACAACAGCGGCCCGAACAGCAGGGTCAGCAGCAGCGTGCGGCGGTCACGCGACAGGTCGCGCAGTTCCTTGCGCATCACCGTCATCAGGGTCGACATCATGCTCATGCGTGCAGGCCCTCTTCGCTGCCGATCAGTTTCACGAACGCATCTTCCAGGTTGGCTTCGCCGGCCTGCGCACGCAGCTCGTCGGCGCTGCCGGCAGCCATCACCGTGCCCTTGGCGATGATCACGATGTGGTCACACAACGCCCCCACCTCCTGCATGATGTGGCTGGACAGGATCACGCAGCGCCCCTCATCGCGCAGGCCCAGCAGGAAGCGGCGCAGCGCGCGCGTGGTCATCACGTCCAGGCCATTGGTCGGTTCATCGAGGATGACGTTGCGGGGGTCGTGCACCAGCGCGCGGGCAATCGCGGTCTTGGTGCGCTGGCCCTGCGAGAAGCCATCGGTCTGCCGGTCGAGGATGTCACCCATGTCCAGCGCGTGCGACAGCACCTCGATGCGTTCGCGGATGCGCTCGGCAGACAGGCCATGCAGTTCGCCGAAGTAGGCGATGTTCTCGCGCGCGGTCAGGCGCTTGTAGACGCCACGCGCATCGGGCAGCACGCCGAGGTGGCGGCGCACCTCCACCGGATTGCGCGCCGCATCGATGCCATCGACAGTGATGCTGCCCTGGTCGGGCGTCATCAGTGTGTACAGCATGCGCATGGTGGTGGTCTTGCCGGCACCATTGGGGCCGAGCAGGCCGGTGATCTGTCCATCCCCGGCGCGGAAGCCGACGTTGGCGACCGCCTGGATGCGGCCCGTGCGGGTATCGAAGGCCTTGTGCAGGTTGTCGGCGACGATCATGGTTCCCATCCGTTGAACGAGGTGAACGCCGGCACGTAGCTCAGCGTGTCCAGGCAGCCGGCATCCAGCGCCTTGGCATCGGTCTTGTCGATGAACTGTCCGAGCAGCCGCGGCATGCAGCCGGCGGTCAACGTGCCGTGGCCCTGGCCACGGGCGACCAGCGCACGGCCGTTGGGCAGGCCCTTGAGCACCTGTGCGGCGTAGCGCGGCGGCGTCACCGGGTCCAGCTCACCGGACAGCAGCAGTGCCGGCACGTCGCTGCGCAGCGGCACGGCATCGGTTGCCGGCGCCGGACGGTGCGGCCACACCGGGCAGGCCGCGAAGAACGCGCTGGCGACCTCGTTGCCGAACAGGCGTTCGGGATCTTCGGCCGGCGCGTGGTAGCGCGGTGCATCCTCGCTGCAGATCACCGACCATTGCATGCCGCGGTTGATCTGGAAATCCATGCTGCGGTTCGCGCCGCGCGCCAGCGATGCCAACGGGGCATAGCGCCCCTGTGCGGCTTCATCCAGCACCAGTGGCAGCAGCGAGGAATACTGCGGCACGTAGGAGAAGGCGAAGGCAAGGCCGACCACGCTGTCCGGCGTCAGGACATCCTGCCGGGGTGCGTTGGTACCCGGGTCGCGATACTCGACCGAGACCGGTGCACGGCGCAGGGTGTCGACCACGCTGCGCAGCTGCGCGCGGGTATCGGTCGGGAAACGCTTGCTGCACGCGGCATCCTTGCGGCACTGCGCCGACTGCAGGGCGATCGCATCCTCGAAGGTGGTTGCGAAGTCGCCACCGATCACCAGCTCGTTCGGTACCACGCCATCGATGACGATGCTGCGGGTGTGCTGCGGGTAGGCCCCGGCATAGCGCTGGGCCACGCGGGTACCGTAGGAGCCGCCAACCAGGTTGAGCTGGTCCACACCGAGCGCCGCACGCACCGCATCCAGATCGGCGATCGCCTCGGTGGTGGTGTAGAAGCGCGCATCGGCACGCCCCTGCAGCGATGCGGCACAGCGCTGGGCGTAGTCGCGCAACGCTGCCTCGGAAGGCGCGGCATCCTCTTCCACCTGCAGCGGCTTGCCGTCCGCGCCCAGGCAGCTGAGCGGGTTGGAGCCGCCGGTGCCGCGCTGGTCGATCAGGAACACGTCGCGCTGTTTGCGCACCTGGCGCAGTGCAGTGTCGACGATGACCGCCACCTCGCTGGCCGCCTGGCCGGGGCCGCCGGCCAGGAAGAACACCGGGTCCGGCTGGCTGGCGCCGCTGCTGCCCGATTCCAGCCAGGCGATACGCAGGCCGATCCGGCGACCGCCGGGCTGGGCCCGGTCCTCCGGCACCTGCAGGGTGGCGCACTGCGCCTCCACGTTGGCGCTGGCGCCTTCGGTAGACAGCGTGCAGGGCTGGAAGTCGATCGTGCCGAAGCGGCGGCTGGGTGCATCGCTGGCGCTTCCGGCGTCGGCCGGCGGCGGCTGGCTGCACCCGGCAAGCATCAGGCTGGCCAGCATCCCGGCCAGCGCGAGGTGGTGTCTTTGCATCGTGCTCGTTTCCCCTGGAGGACGTTCCTGTCGACCACGACGGGCTGCCGCGGAAGATGTGACCCAACTTACACGGGCAGCGCGCCGACGGCGATGGGCAATGACGAATCCGCCGCCAACGGCGCGCAGACCAGGCAGTCCCGCCCCTCGGCCTCGGCCGGCACAGGGCGGCATCGGCGGCGGACCGCAGCGCCCCATGGGCCAGTGCCCCGGCCCGACGGCGATGCGGGGTCTGAAAACGGCGGGCACGGCCGCCGGCGCACGCGCAGAATCCGCCGCAGACCCAGGAGACGCCCATGCACACGTGGTACCTCGGTGGCATCGACCATCGCCCCTTCCTGCACCTGTTCGAGATGAGCGACAGCGCGCTCGCCGCGCTCGGCATCCAGCGTCGCTGGGCCGGCGCCAACGGCGGACATCCCTGCCGGATCAGCCTGAGCGATCCCGCGCCTGGCAGCGAGCTGCTCCTGCTGTCCCACGTCCACCTGCCGCTGCATTCGCCGTACCGCGCCGCCGGCCCGATCTTCGTGCAGCGCGGCGTGACCCGTTGCGTCCTGACGCCGGGCGAGGTGCCCCCGTATGTGCAGCGCCGGATGATTTCGATGCGTGCCTATGACCACGCCGCGCTGATGTGCGGTGCCCAGGTCTGTGCGGGCACCGAGGTGGCCGACCATCTGGATGCACTGTTTGCCGACCCGTCGGTGGCGTTCGTCCAGCTGCACAACGCGGCGCATGGCTGTTTCTCGTGCCAGGCAGATCGGGTGGGTACCGGGACCGCGTAGCGTGATCTCCATGACGTGATCGATGCCACGCCGATCACGTGACATACAGCGCATCTGTTCAGCCCTGCGTGAAGCCTGCGGGAAGGGCTTCACATGCGCAGTCACGGATCGGCACTTCGATGGTTCCGTCGCCTGCATCGCGACTCGATACTCGCCGTGGTGCCGCCGGAAGTCCGCCGCGCAGCGCAGCGCCTGCGGTCACCGTTCCCTTTCGACGACCACAAGGATGCGCCATGTCATTCCGATCCACACCACTGTTGCTGGCCACCTCGTTCGTGGCTGCGGGCCTGTGCCTGGCCGGCAACGCGTTCGCCCACGGCACCATGACCACGCCTGTCAGCCGCGTCTACGCCTGTTTCCAAGGCAACCCCGAGAACCCGACCAACCCGGCCTGTGCCGCCGCCAAGGCCATCGGCGGTTCGCAGGCGTTCTACGACTGGAACGGCATCAACCAGGCCAATGCCAATGGCAACCACCAGGCCGTGGTACCCGACGGCAAGCTGTGCAGCGGCAACAACCCGACCTTCCGCGGCCTGGACGTGAACCGCAGTGACTGGCAGACCACGCCGATCCAGCCCGATGCCAATGGCAGGTTCACCTTCGTGTTCAAGGCGACCGCACCGCACGCCACCCGTGACTGGCGCTTCTTCGTCACCCGCGAAGGCTGGCAGCCGGGCAGCCCGCTGCGCTGGGCCGACCTGCAGGAGTTCTGCACGCTGGGCAATACACCGCTGTCGGCCGATGGCACCTACAAGCTGCAATGCACGTTGCCGCAGCGCACCGGCCAGCATGTGATCTACAACACCTGGCAGCGCTCGGATTCGACCGAGGCGTTCTATACCTGCATGGATGTGCGCTTCCAGGGCGGCGGCGGAACGGCACCGGCAACGCAGTGGCAGGATGCCGGCCCGGTCACCGCGCGCGGCGAGCTGCCGGTCGGCACCACGTTGGCGCTGCGCGTGTTCAATGCCAACGGCAATGATGTCGAACGCGTGGAAGCCACGCTGACCAGCGGCCAGACTGCCGCCGCACAGTGGCCGCTGGTGCTGGCACGCAAGGTCAACGCCAGTGCGCAGCACGCACGCGTGGGCGTGCTCAGCAACGGCGTGATCACGCCGGCCGCCTCGGCCACCGACAACCGGGTGTACCTGAAGGACGGCAACCGCTTCCAGCTCGACACCCAGGTGCCGGACGCGGGCACGCCGTCACCGGGCAGTGATTTCGACCACGTGTACCCTGCGGGCATCGGCAGCTACATCCCCGGCCAGACCGTGGTGAAGGGTGCCGACGGCAAGCTGTACGCCTGCCGCCCGTTCCCGGAAGGTGCGTGGTGCAACGTCAATGCCGAGGCATATCGCCCCGGTGTGGGCAGTGCATGGCGCGATGCTTGGATTGCATACTGAGACCGGGTACAGGGAACGGTGGCAGAGCGCCGTTCCCTGCATAGCGTGAGACGCGACAGCGCGTGAGTGTGAAGCCGTTCCCATATGCAACCACGCGATGCTTTTTTCAACGTAATCCGATGGATGCGGGCGGGCGGGATGCCGAGACTTCGCGGGGTTTCACCACCCACAGGAGATCTCCATGCATCTGTCACACCGGACTGTCTTCGCGCTGTCTGTGATCGCAGGCATTGCCACCTCTGGCAGCGCGTTCGCCCACGGCACCCTGTCCAAACCCGCCAGCCGTGTCTATGCCTGTTACCAGGGCAATCCCGAAAATCCGACCAACCCCGCCTGCGCTGCCGCCAAGGCCATCGGTGGTGCGCAACCGTTCTATGACTGGGCCGGGATCAACCAGGCCGAGGCCAATGGCAACCACCAGGCCGTCGTGCCCGATGGCGAGTTGTGCAGCGGCGGCAACAGCAAGTACCGCGGCCTGGATCTGAACCGCAGTGACTGGCCGACCTCGCCGATCCGCGCCGATTCGCGCGGGCGCTACACCTTCGAGTTCAAGGCACCGGCCCCGCATGCTACCCGCGAGTGGAAGTTCTACGTCACCCGCGACGGCTGGCAGCCGGGCAGCCCGCTGCGCTGGGCCGACCTGCAGGAATTCTGCACGCTGGGCAACGTGCCGGTCTCCGGCGACGTCTACAAGCTGGATTGCCCGCTGCCCAAGCGCAGCGGCCAGCACATCATCTACAACACCTGGCAGCGCTCGGATTCCGGTGAAGCGTTCTATACCTGCGCGGATGTGCGCTTCGAAGGCGGTGGTGGCGTTGAACCGCCGCCGCAGTGGCAGGACGCCGGCCCGGTCACCGCCCGCGGTGCATTGGAAGAAGGCACCACCCTGACGCTGCGCGTGTTCAACGCCCAGGGCAATGATCTGGAGCGTCCGGAGATCACCCTGGCCGCAGGCCAGACCGCTGCGAACCAGTGGCCGCTGGCGCTGGCCCGCAAGGTCAACGCCAGTGCACAGCAGGCGCGTGTGGGCGTAATGAGGAACGGCGTGATCACGCCGGTCGCCTCGGCCACCGAGAACCGCGTCTACCTGAAGCCGGGCAACCTGTTCCAGATCGATACCCGCCTGCCGGGCCCGGTCGATCCGGTCGATCCGCCGCCGGGTGACGACTACGACTTCGTGTATCCGGCCGGTATCGGCAGCTACACGCCGGGCGAAACCGTGGTCAAGGGCACCGACGGCAAGCTGTATGCCTGCCGCCCGTTCCCGGAAGGCGCGTGGTGCAACATCAACGCCGATGCCTATCGCCCGGGCACCGGTTTCGCCTGGCGCGATGCCTGGGTCGCGTACTGAGGCAGGCGACCGGCGGCGGTGTGGCACCGCCTCCGGTTCTTGGAGTTGCCGGCCAGCGGCCGGCACTACCAGGGTTCGTGGGGCTGCCGGCCAGCGGCCGGCACTACCCTGACTTACTTGCTGCTGACGTACTTCTCGCGGCGGATCTGCGGGTTGCCCAGGCCGGCGGCCTTCAGCAGCTCGGCGCAGGCATCGACCATGTCCGGGTTGCCGCACAGGTAGGCGATGTCGGTGGCCGGGTCCGGCGTGAAGCCGGCCAGCGCCTGCTGCACGTAGCCGTGCTGTACGTCCGGGTGCGGATCAGCCGGGAGTTCACGCGACAGGCACGGAACATAGCGGAAGTTCGCGTGTTTTTCGGCGAAGCTGTAGAAATCTTCGCTGTACAGCAGCTCGCCCGGGCTGCGCGCGCCCTGCAGCAGCACGATCTGCACGCCGCGTTCGGCCATGGCCTTCTCCAGCAGCGGCAGCATCGAGCGGTACGGGGTAACGCCGGTACCGGTGGCGATCAGCAGGTAACGGGCGTTGTGGTCACCGGGATTCAGGCAGAACCGGCCATAGGGGCCGGACGCACTGATCTGGCTGCCCTGCTCCAGTGCCTCGAACAGGGCCGTGGCGGCGCCACCGGGCACGAAACTGACCGCGATGTCCACCGCCTCGCCCGGGCCCAGCGCATGGTCGTGGATGGTCGCCAGCGAGTAGCTGCGCTTGGTTTCGGTGCCGTCGGCGTAGCTGAAATGGACCTGGATGAACTGGCCGGGCTGGAAATCCAGCGGCTGCCCATCGTCACGCACGAACTGGTAATGGCCGACGGTCGGGGCCAGCATGCGGCAGCCGACCAGCTTGAGGGGGAATTGAACAGGCACGACTTTTCGGGACAGTGTGTAGCCGGGGCAAGCCCTCGGGGTCTTCTATAATAGCCCCTCCCCGCCCCTCTCCAGCGCCAGCCCATGGGCGCGAAGGCTTCGAGCTTGGCATCCCAGAACGATACGGCGCCCGCCCTGCGCGTGCGCGACCTGCGCAAGACCTATGACAACGGCACCCAGGCCCTGAAGGGCGTTTCCCTGGAAGTGGCCCCGGGCGACTTCTTCGCCCTGCTCGGCCCCAACGGGGCCGGCAAGTCGACCCTGATCGGCATCATCAGCTCCCTGGTCAACCTCAGCGAGGGCCAGGTGGAAGTGTTCGGCAGCGACCTGGTGCGCAACCGCAGCGCCACCATGCGCCTGATCGGCCTGGTGCCGCAGGAAATCAACTTCAACCTGTTCGAGAAGCCCTTCGACATCCTGGTGAACTACGCCGGTTTCTACGGCGTGCCGCGCGAGGAAGCCGAAAAGCGCGCCGAGGAAGAGCTGAAGCGCGCACACCTGTGGGAAAAGGCGCAGGTGATGAGCCGCACGCTGTCCGGCGGCATGAAGCGCCGGCTGATGATCGCCCGCGCGATGATGACCCGCCCGCGGCTGCTGATCCTGGACGAACCCACCGCCGGCGTGGACATCGAGATCCGCCGCGACATGTGGCGCGTGCTGAAGGAGATCAACGGTGCCGGCACCACGATCATCCTCACCACCCACTACCTGGAAGAGGCCGAGTACCTGTGCCGCCACCTGGCGATCATCAACCATGGCCAGATCGTCGAGCAGGGGCCGATGCGCACCCTGCTGGCCAAGCTGGACGTGGAAGGCTTCCTGCTGGACATCGACGGTGACCTGCCGGCACAGCTGCCGGTGATCGAGGGCGCGACGCTGACCGCGCCGGATCCGCACACGCTGGACATCGACATGCCACGCGCGATGGACCTCAACCGCGTGTTCGCCACGCTGAACGAGGCGGGTATCCGCGTGCGTTCGATGCGTACCAAGAGCAACCGCCTGGAGGAGCTGTTCGTGCGCCTCACCGGCAACATGGAGAAGCCTGCATGAGCACCACCGAGCTGACCGACGGCCAGCGCAACCGCATCGCGCTGATGACCATCGTGCGCCGCGAAGTCGCCCGCATCATGCGCATCTGGGGCCAGACCCTGGTGCCGCCGGCGATCACCATGACCCTGTACTTCCTGATCTTCGGCAACCTCATCGGGTCGCGCGTGGGTGACATGGGCGGCTACACCTACATGCAGTTCATCGTGCCGGGCCTGGTGATGATGAGCGTGATCCAGAACAGCTACGGCAACATCAGCTCCTCGTTCTTCGGCGCCAAATTCGGCCGCCACGTCGAAGAGCTGCTGGTCAGCCCGATGCCGAACTGGGTGATCCTGTGGGGCTACGTGGCCGGCGCCGTGCTGCGCGGCCTGATGGTGGGCGTGATCGTGCTGATCATCGCCATGTTCTTCACCCCGGTGCGCATCCCGCACCCGCTGGTGACGCTGACCACGGTGCTGCTGGGCGCAACGATCTTCTCGCTGGCCGGCTTCATCAATGCGGTGTACGCGAAGAAATTCGACGACGTGGCGATCGTGCCGACCTTCATCCTGACCCCGCTGACCTACCTGGGTGGCGTGTTCTATTCGGTGAAGCTGCTGCCAGGCTGGGCCGAAGCGGCCACGCACGCGAACCCGATCTTCTACATGGTCAATGCGTTCCGCTATGGCCTGCTGGGCAGCAGCGATGTGCCGCTGCCGGTGGCCTACGGCCTGATGATCGGTTTCGTGGTGGTGCTGACGGCGCTGGCCCTGTGGCTGCTGCGCCGTGGCGTGGGCATGCGCAGCTGAGACCTGCGTGGTAGTGCCGGCCGCTGGCCGGCAACACCAGATCCACGCCATGCGTGGATGCAGCAGCCTGTAGAGCCGAGCCTACGCTCGGCTCTTTTTCGCCAGCAATCTCCGGCACAATCGCAGTTCTGATTCCCCCCAGAAAACGGTGAACGTGCAATGCGCATCCTGATCCTCGGCGCCGGCGGCACCGGCGGTTACTTCGGTGGCCGCCTGGCCCAGGCCGGCGTGGACGTGACCTTCCTCGTGCGCCCCGCGCGCGCCGCGCAGCTGGACCATGATGGCCTGGTCATCCGCAGCCCACTGGGTGATGCGCGTTTCCCGGTTCAGCACGTCACGGCTGATGCACTGCCCGCACTGGCCGCGCAGAAGCCCTTCGATCTGGTCATCCTCAGCTGCAAGGCCTACGACCTGGACAGTTCGATCGATGCCATCGCCCCGGCAGTCGGAGCGAACACCACCGTGCTGCCGATCCTCAACGGCCTGCACCACTACAACGCACTGGATATGCGCTTTGGCCGCGACGCGGTGCTCGGCGGCCTGTGCTTCATCAGCGCCACCAAGGCGCCCGATGGCGCGGTGCTGCATCTGGGCAAGCCGGCCAAGCTCACCTTCGGCGAGCGCGACGGCGGCGCGATCTCCGCGCGCGTGCGCGCCTTGGCTGCGGTCTGCGCGAAGGCCAACCTTGATCACCTTGCCAGCGAACGTATCGGCCAGGAACAGTGGATCAAGTACACATTCCTGACCGCGCTGGCCGCGGCCACCTGCCTGCTGCGCGCGGATATCGGCACCATCGTCGCCACCGATGATGGCGAAGCGATCGTACGTGGCCTTTACGACGAGTGCCTGGCCGTCGCCGAAGCCGCCGGTGAACCGGTTCCGGAGGCAGCGCAGGACACTGCGCGCGGCACGCTGACCCAGGCCGGCTCGGCGTTGAAGGCCTCGATGCTGCGCGATCTGGAGGCCGGCCAGCAGGTGGAGGCCGAACAGATTGTTGGCGACATGCTGGTGCGTGCGCGCAGGGCTGATCAGGAAGCCCTGCTGCTGCAGGTTGCCTACAGCAGCCTGCAGGCCTACCAGGCACTGCGGGTCGCGTGAGTACCGCCTTGCAGGCCAGCCCGTTGCCCGCGCGGGTACTGATTCTCGGGCTGGGCTGGAGCGGACGCGTGCTGGCCGCGCAGCTGCAGGCGCACGGCGTAGGCGTGGCCGGCACGGTGCGCGATCCCTCGTTCGCGCCGGACGATGGCCTGCCGCGGCATCAGCTGCACGCCGACACGCCACCGTCGCCTGCCCTGCTCGATGAGATCGCACAGGCCGATGCCGTGCTGTGCAGCGTGCCACCGGATGCTGAAGGGGACCCGGCACTGCGCCTGCTGCTGCCCGCGCTGCAGGCCAGCCCGGCATTGCGCTGGGTCGGCTATCTGTCGTCGACCTCGGTGTATGCCGACCGCGCCGGCGGTTGGATCGACGAGCGCAGCGCGGCCGACGCCACTGAAGCGGCTGGCGTGCAGCGCCTGCTCGCGGAAGCCCAGTGGCGTGCACTGGCCGGACAACGCGGCATCGCCTCGGCGGTGTTCCGCCTGCCCGGCCTGTACGGGCCGGGTCGCAATGCGCTGGTGCAGTTGGCGCAGGGCCGTGCACGCCACGTGGTTCGCCCGGGCCAGGTGTTCAACCGACTGCACGTGGATGACCTGGCAACCGTCGTCATCGCCGCAATGCAGCGACCGACGCACAAGGGCCTGTACCTGCCCAGCGACGACGAACCGGCACCGCCACAGGATGTGCTGGCCTTCGCTGCGCAGCTGGGTGGGTTTGCGCTGCCGCCCGCCGTGGCCTGGGATGACCCGGCACTGAGCCCGACGCTGCGGCGCTTCTACGAGAGCAACAAGCGCATCGACAGCCGTGGCACGCGTGAAGCGCTGGGGTGGCAGCCGCGCTTCCCGAGTTACCGTGAAGGCCTGACGGACCTTGCCGCTTCGCTCGCCGCGCATGGCCCGGCGCTACCGGACAGCGCTTTGTAGAAGCCGAGCCCATGCTCGGCTGCTCTCCGTGTCCGTCGCGCTGCGCGCGACGAGCCGAGCATGGGCTCGGCTCTACGGATCAACCCGCGTCGGGCAGGCGGAAGAACGCGCGGGCGGCCGCCGTGGCATTGGCCGCGGTCACCGCAACGTCCTCGCCACGGTCACGTGCCAGCTCTTCCACGATGTGCGACAGGAACATCGGCTCGTTGCGCCGGTCCTTCGGCATCGGCTTCAGCGTGCGCGGCAGCAGGTACGGCGCGTCGGTCTCGATCATCAGGCGGTTGGCCGGGATGTTCTTCACCAGTTCGCGCAGGTGCGCGCCACGGCGCTCGTCGCACAGCCAGCCGGTGATGCCGATGTACCAATCCTGGTCCAGATAATCGAACAGCTCATCGCGTTCGCCGGTGAAGCAATGCACCACCGCCGGGCCGATGCGACCTTCGAAATTCTTCATCTGCGCCATGAAATCGGCGTGCGCGTCGCGCTGGTGCAGGAACAGTGGCTTGCCGTTGTCTGCCGCCAGCTGCAGCTGGCGCTCGAACGTTCGGTGCTGGGCCGGGCGCGGCGAGAAATCACGGAAGTAGTCCAACCCGCACTCACCCACCGCCACCACTTCCGGGTGGGCGTGCAGCGCGCGCATCTCGGCATCGCATTCCTCGGTGTACTCCACCGCGTGATGCGGGTGCACGCCGGCGGTGGCGTACAGGAAGCCCGGATGCTGCTGGGCCAGCTGCACCGCCAACGGCGAGTGCTCGCGGCTGGCGCCGGTGATGACCATCTGCACCACGCCGGCCTGGCGCGCGCGGTCCAGCACGGCATCGCGGTCGCGGTCGAAGGAGTCGTGGGTCAGGTTGGCGCCGATATCGATCAGGTGCATGGTCATCGTGGGGGAAAAGTGCCCGCGCATTGTACCTGCGCCCGCCGTGGCCCCTTATCCTTTGCACATGACCGCCCCGCTCTTCCCGATTTCCCCGCTGCTGCCGCAGATCCAGCAGCACCTGGCCGCACAGTCGCGACTGGTGCTGGAGGCCCCGCCCGGTGCCGGCAAGACCACCCAGGTGCCACTGGCCCTGCTCGACGCACCGTGGCTGCAGGGCCGCAAGATCATCCTGCTGGAACCGCGCCGGGTGGCCGCACGCAGCGCGGCGCTGTTCATGGCGCGACAACTCGGCGAGGACGTCGGCGGCACGGTCGGCTACCGCATCCGCTTCGAGAACAGGATCTCGTCACGCACGCGCATCGAAGTCGTCACCGAAGGCATCCTGACCCGCATGCTGCAGGACGACCCGATGCTGGAAGAGGTCGGGGCAATCCTGTTCGACGAATTCCACGAGCGCCACCTCAGTGGCGACCTCGGGCTGGCGCTGGCGCTGGACGTGCAGGCGCAGCTGCGTGACGACCTGCGCCTGGTGGTGATGTCGGCCACGCTGGACGGCGAGCGGCTGGCACGCTTCCTCGATGCACCGCGGCTGAGCAGCGAGGGCCGCAGTTACCCGGTGGCGATCAGCCACTTCCCGGCGCGCCGCGATGAAGCACTCGAGCTGCAGGTGCGGCGCGCTGTGCAGCAAGCCCTGGTCGAGCACCCCGGTGACCTGCTGGTGTTCCTGCCCGGCCAGCGCGAGATCGCACGGGTGCAGGCGGGCCTGCAGGAATCGCTCAATGGCGATGTCGAGGTCCTGGCGCTGCACGGTGAACTGCCGGTGGAACAACAGGCGCGCGTACTGCAGGCGGCCAGCGATGGGCGCCGCCGCGTGGTGCTGGCCACCAACGTCGCCGAGTCGTCGGTGACGTTGCCCGGCGTGCGCGTGGTGATCGACAGCGGCCAGGCACGCGAACCGCGCTACGACCCCAACAGTGGTTTCACCCGGCTGGATGTGGTGGCCATCGCGCAGGCATCGGCCGACCAGCGCGCGGGCCGCGCCGGCCGCGTCGCCGAGGGCGTGGCCTGGCGGCTGTGGCCCCAGTCGCAGCGGCTGGAACCGCAGCGCCGCGCCGAGATCGACCAGGTGGAACTGGCCGGACTGGCACTGGAACTGGCGGCCTGGGGCAGCAGCGATCTGCGCTTCCTCGATCCGCCCCCGGCGGGTCCGATGGGCGCGGCGCGCGAACTGCTGCAACGGCTCGGCGCCCTGTCCAGCAGTGGCGCGATCACCGAACTGGGCCGGCGTGTGCTGGCGCTGGGCACGCATCCACGGATGGCGGCGATGCTGCTGGCAGCGCCCGATGCCCGCGCCCAGGCGCTGGCTGCCGACCTGGCCGCACTGCTGGAGGCGCGCGACCCGTTGCGCCAGGGCGGCGACGCGCTGGCGGCCCGCTGGCGCGCACTGGCCGCGTTCCGCAATGGCCGCACACCGGGCGATGCCAACCGCAGCGGGCTGGCCGCGATCGATGCCGCCGCCAAGCAGTGGCGTCGCCGCCTGCGCTGCGAAGCCACGCCGCCGGCCAGCATCGAGGCCCATGAGCTGGGCGACCTGCTCGCGCACGCCTTCCCTGACCGGATTGGCTTCCAGCATCCCAGCGATCCTCTGCGCTACCTGCTGGCCAATGGCCGCAGCGCGCGCCTGCACGAGCTGAGCGACCTGCGCGGTGAGCCGTGGCTGGTGGCCAGCGAACTGCGCTTCGAGGCGCGCGATGCACTGCTGCTGCGCGCCGCGCCGGTGGACGAGGATCGGCTGCGCAAGGCGTGGCCGGAGCGCTTCGTCACTGAAGACGTGGTGCGCTGGGACAGCGAACGACGCGCCCTGGTGGCGCTGCGCGAGACCCGTTTCGACCGCATCGTGCTGGACAGCCGCTCGGCCGGCCGGGTCGATCCGCAGCACGCCGCGCAGGCACTGACCGACGCGGTGGCTGAACTCGGTCTGCAGGCGCTGCCGTGGACCGAGGGCCTGCGCCAGTGGCAGGCGCGCGTCGAGTCACTACGGCGCTGGATGCCGGAGCTGGACCTGCCCGACTGCAGCGACGCGGCGCTGCTGGCCAACCGTGCGCAGTGGCTGCAACCCGCGTTTGCCGGCAAGAGCCGTCTGGATGCGCTGGACGAATCCAGCTTCGGTGAGGCACTGAAGTCGCCGCTGGAGTGGTCGCAGCGGCAGCTGGTCGAGCGTCATGCGCCGACCCGCATCACGGTGCCGTCCGGACTGGAGCGGCCGATCACCTATGCGCTGGACAGCGAGAGTGGTGACCCGCTGCCGCCAGTACTGGCGGTGAAGCTGCAGGAACTGTTCGGCCTGGCCGACACGCCGCGCATCGCCGATGGCCGCGTGCCGCTGACCCTGCACCTGCTCTCCCCCGGCGGCCGCCCGCTGCAGGTCACCCAGGACCTGCGCAACTTCTGGGAAAGCACCTACGCCGAAGTGAAAAAGGAAATGAAGGGGCGCTACCCGCGCCATCCGTGGCCGGACGATCCGTGGACCGCGACAGCCACGCACCGCGCCAAGCCGCGTGGAACCTGACGGGTAGTGCCGGCCGCTGGCCGGCAATGCATTCCACAAGGTGCTCCGGGACTGCCGGCCAGCGGCCGGCTACCGGTTTGGGACCCTGCCTGATCCTGAATGGCTGCGGTAGAGTCACACCACGTGCGTCCCCGACTGACATACCGTTTACGGGCAACGCGCGACACTGGACTTCGACCCGAGGCAAAGGACCCCCGCATGAGCAAGCTGACCGTAATCACCGACCGCGCTCTGGAGCGCGCCCTGGAGCTGGCCCACACCGCCGGCGATGGCCTGAAGAGCGCCGGTGGCAGCCTGCGCAACGCGGATTGGATCAAGACCGGCGCCGCCCTCGGCGCAGTGAAGACCGGCGGCAAGGTCGCCACCAAGTTCGTGCGCCGCAATCCCGCAGTGGCCGTGGCCGCTGCTGCGGTGGGTGTCGGCCTGCTCGGCTATGCGCTGTACCGCAAGCAGCAGAAGAAGAAGGCTGCCAATGGCCACGTGGTGAATGGGCAGGCGCAGCGCATCAGCGCGCGTGACCGCCGCAACGACACCGTCGTGGACGAGCACAGCGATATCGGCAGCGACGCCTGAGCCTGCCGGGGTCGGATCCCTTCCACAGGAAGGGCTCTGACCCCAAGGCACTCCATGAGGGCCGGATGCCGCGAGGCCTCCGGCCCTTTCTGTTTCAACCGATCTGCCGCCACTGTCCGGGCTGCAGGTCCTCCAGCCGGTACGGTCCCATCGACACCCGCACCAGCCGCAACGTCGGCAGGTTCACTGCCGCTGTCATCCGCCGCACCTGGCGGTTGCGGCCTTCGCGGATCGTGATCGCCAACCAGCTGTCCGGCACGGTCTTGCGGAAGCGTACCGGCGGATCGCGCGTCCACAGCGTCGGCGCCGGGTCGAGGCGCTCGATCTTCGCCGGCAGGGTCGGCCCATCGTTGAGCACAACGCCATCGCGCAGCTGTTGCAGCTGCTCGTCACTGGGCGTGCCTTCCACCTGCACCCAGTAGGTCTTGTCGGCCTTGTGCCTGGGGTCGGTGAGCTTGTGCGCCAGCGTGCCGTTGTCGGTCAGCAGCAGCAGGCCCTCGCTGTCATGGTCCAGGCGGCCGGCGGCATACACGCGCGGCGGCAGGCCGAATCCGGCCAGGGTCGGCCGCGGCGGCACGCTGCGGTCGGTGAACTGGCAGAGCACGTTGAAGGGCTTGTTGAAGGCGATCAGCATTGCAGGCACGGCGGGCGGCGGGTGGGGCATTGTCCCACGCATCGCGCCCAGGCAACTGTAGAACCGGAGGCAGCGGCAGGAGCCGCTGCCAACGTCGCGTGCGACGGTCCGAAGGGTGCCGGTCAGGACGGCCGGCATTGCCCACGCTCGGCTGCTGTTGTGCTCCGTCGCGCTGCGCGCAATGAGCCGAGCATCGGCTCGGCTCTACGGGGCACTCCGCGCTGGCGCTACGGCGTGCCGGCTTACGGCTTGATGAAACGCAGGGTCATGCGGTCGCTTTCGCCGATCGCCTGGTACTTCGCATCATCGGCCTTGTCGTGCTGGTTGGTCGGAGGCAGCGTCCACACGCCATTGGGGTGGTCCTTGGTGTCGCGCGGGTTGGCGTTGACCTCGCTGCGCGCGTCCAGCTTGAAACCGGCGGCCTCGGCCATCGCGATCACCTGCTGCTGGCCGACATAGCCGGTGTCATCGTCGTCGGCCACGTCGGTCTTGGCGCGATGCTCGACCACGCCCAGCACGCCACCCGGCTTGAGCACGTTGAAGAAGCCCTGGAACATGCCCTGCGCCTGGCCGGCCTTGCGCCAGTTGTGCACGTTGCGGAAGGTCAGCACCACGTCGGCTGAATTGGCCGGGCCGAACACCGGCTTGGCCGGATCGTAGGCCACCACGGCGGTCTTGCCGAACTGTGCCGGCGCGCCGGCGTACTTCTTTTCCAGGCTGTCGCGGCTGCGCTGCTGGTAGTCACGGCCACGGCCTTCGGGCACCGCCATCGGATCGACCACCGCAGCGACGTAATGGCCCTTGTCATGCAGCAGCGGCGCCAGGATTTCCGAATACCAGCCGTTGCCGGGGGTGATCTCGATGACGGTCTTTTCCGGTGCCACCTTGAAGAACGACAGCGTCTGCGCCGGATGGCGGAAGCCATCGCGCTTGACGTTGTTGGCATCGCGGGTGGGCGCCTTTACCGCCGCGTCGATGGCCGGCAAGACCTCGATCTTCGCCGGTGCCACCGTGGCCGGTGCGGCGAACGCGGGAACAGCAGCAAGCAGGGCCGAAGCAAGCAGCAGTCGGCAACCACGCAGGGACGAAGCAGGCATCATCGGGACGACTCCAGCGGAAGATGCGGCGAGACTAGCAGTCGCAGCGTCCCAGGTGTTCACAAAACGTTAGCGGCGTGCGCGTCGCGGAACACTGTTTTGTGGTCGTCGCCGCAGCACGGTCACACATCGCGTTCTATTCTGGAACACTTCCCCCAAGGAGTCCGTGCCCATGACGGCAACCCGCGAACTGGGCCGTTCCGGCCTTCATGTACGTCCGCTCGCCTTCGGTGGCAACGTGTTCGGCTGGAGCGCCGATGAGAAGGCCAGCTTCGCCCTGCTCGATGCCTTCGTCGATGCCGGCTTCAACCTGGTCGACACCGCCGATGTGTACTCGGCCTGGGTGCCGGGCAATGTCGGCGGCGAATCGGAGACGCTGATCGGCAAGTGGCTTGCCCGCAGCGGCAAGCGCGACAAGGTGGTGCTGGCAACCAAGGTGGCCAAGTGGGCCGAACGCCCCGGCCTGACCCCGGACAACATCAATGCGGCGGTCGAGGATTCGCTGCGCCGGCTGCAGACCGACGTGATCGATCTGTACCAGGCCCACGAGGATGACGAGTCGACGCCGCTGGAAGCCACACTGGCTGCGTTCGGCCGCCTGATCGAGGCCGGCAAGGTGCGTGCGATCGGTGCTTCCAACTACAGCGCCACGCGCCTGGCCGATGCGCTGAAGGTGTCCACCGACTACAAGTTGCCGCGTTACGAAACCCTGCAGCCGGAGTACAACCTGTACGACCGCGCCGGCTACGAAAGGGAACTGGAACCGCTGGTGCAGCGCGAGCAGATCGGTGTGATCGGCTACTACGCGCTGGCCAGTGGCTTCCTCAGCGGCAAGTACCGCACGCCGGCCGATGCAGCCAAGAGCCCGGCGCGTGGCGAGACGGTGGTGAAGCGCTATCTGAACCCGCGCGGCCTGCGCATCCTGCAGGCGCTGGATGACGTAGCCAGCAAGCACAGCGCCAGCGCTGCGCAGATCGCACTGGCCTGGCAGATCGCGCGGCCGTCGATCACCGCGCCGATCGTCAGCGCCACCAGCGTCGAACAGCTGCACGACCTGCTGGCCGCAGCCAACGTATCGCTGAGCGTGCAGGATGTCGCGCAGCTGGATGCCGCCAGCGCCGAATCATGAGACCCGGTAGTGCCGGCCGCTGGCCGGCATGACACGTACATCGAAGAAAATAATTCAACAAAATGGTTGCGCGCGACTAAATCGTGGTTTATCGTGCGCACCTCGTTTCAACACCCACTGGAAACTTCCCTTGAACGCGCATTCCTTCGCCATCGCCAAACTGCTGCCATGCCTGCGCATGGACCGGCCGGCGCGCGCGTTCGGCAAGGAAGACCAGCTGACAACGGCCTGATACCCGCCCTGCGGAGATCGGCCACCCCGATCTCCGAGGCCTGACGACGCCCTCGGAACGCAAGTCCCGGGGGCGTTTTCGTTTGCGTCGGCACAAGGACCCGCGATGCCAGAACTGCACCCCGCGCGGCGACCCGCCGCTCACTGACCCAGGTTTTTCTGCTGCGCCGGAGGATTTTCTCCGCGTGCATGGCAACGCCTGAACATTATCTGCATCGCACTCAAACATTATCGCTCGCCGATAATGTCGGTGGCCTGCACCCTCGATTCTCCAACGGTCCCGTTTCAACCACGGGCTGGTGCGCGCGGCGTTGCCGTGGCGTATGCCGGCGGTCGCGGACATGCCATCGCCTGGATCGCCTGCTGGAGGCAGGCGCCGGTTCGCCGGCACGCGGTTCGATTCCGCGCGGTTCACCACTGGATAGCTCAGTCGGGTAGAGCAACGGATCCGTAATCCGTCTGTCGTGGGTTCGACTCCCACTCCAACCACATGACCTTTCACGTCATGACTTGAAGCAACACCCGGGGCGCAAGCCCCAGCGGCCATCGTCGCCGTCCACGGTCACTGCCTTCGGGCGGGGGCGTGGAAGGCAACGGACCGCACGCCGGGCCTCGGCCCGCCGTCACTGCCAGCCACGTTCCGCCCCGGTGCTGCCTGCCGGGAACGACGATGGCAGCACTGCCGGTGCACCGAAGGCTCCGCGCGCGGACCGTCCGCCGATGGCCGCCCTCTTCCGCTGCCTGCACGTGGTGTGCAGGCGGCCTCGCCACGACCTGATCGACCCGGGTCTTGGCGATTCATCCGCAACGGGTCGAACCACCAGAGCCATACAAGGAGAGACTCCCATGTTCTGGACCATCAAGGTCGTGATCGGCGACGGCGAGCGCGGCCTGGTGTATCGCAACCGTCGTTTCCAGCAGATCCTGCTGCCGGGCGTGCACCGCCTGTCGCCGTTCGGCGGCCGCCCGCACGTGGACATCCACACCGCATCGAAGGGCGCGGCCTACACCGGCAGCGACCAGGACAGCCTGATCGAAGCGCTGGGCGCACAGCTGGACACGCACTTCGTGCTGGCCAACGTCGGCGCCGGCGAGGTCGGCCTGTTGCTGCGCAACGGCCGCATCGACGAGGTGCTGCCGCCGGGCAGCCGCCGTCTGTACTGGCGCGGTTCGGTCGACACCCAGGTACGCGTGATGGCGCTGGGTGACGAGCCGCGCATCCCGCTGGACGTGCAGCAGCGCCTGGGCCAGCTGGGCGTGCTGCCGCGTGTCGCGGTGATCAGCACCGTGCCGAGCGAGTCGGTCGGCCTGCTGTTCATCGATGGCACGCTGCGCCAGACGCTGGACGCCGGCCTGCATGCGTTCTGGAACTTCAACGGCAACGTGTCGGTGGAGCGCGTGGAGCTGCGTGCGCGTTCGCTGGACGTGTCCGGCCAGGAACTGCTCAGCCGCGACAAGGTGACCCTGCGGGTGAACCTGGCCGCGACCGTGCAGGTGGTCGACCCGGTGCGTGCACACCGCACGCTGAGCAATGCCGATGAATTCATCTATCGGCAGCTGCAGTTCGGCCTGCGCCAGGCGATTGCCGCGCGCAGCCTGGACGAGCTGCTGGGCGACAAGGCAGCACTGGACGGTGAGATCGCCGCCCATGTGCAGGCGGCGATCGAGGGCCACGGTGTACGTCTGCTTGGCGTGGGCATCAAGGACGTGATCCTGCCGGGCGAGATGAAGGAGATCCTCAACGGCGTGGTGCTGGCCGAGAAGCAGGCCCAGGCCAGCGTGATCCGTCGCCGCGAGGAGGCCAACGCCACGCGTTCGCAGCTCAACACCGCAAAGCTGATCGAGGACAACCCGGTGCTGATGCGCTTGAAGGAGCTGGAGGCGCTGGAGAAGGTCACCGAGAAGATCGACACGCTCACCGTGTTCGGCGGCCTGGATGGCGTGCTGAAGCAGCTGGTGACGATCAGGTAGGGGGTCGCGGCGGCGCAGGGACGCGCCGCCGGCCCATCAAGGACATTCAACAAGACAATGGACATGCAACAGAACTATCAATGGCTGCACGCCGAGGGCACCACGCCGATCAAGGGCTGGGTCAACGGCGTGCCACTGGAAGCGCAGGCGCATGAGCAGCTGCGCAACATCGCCGCGATCCCGTTCGTCGGGCCGTGGGTGGCGGTGATGCCGGACGTGCACCTGGGCAAGGGCGCGACCGTCGGCTCGGTGATCCCGACCCGCGGTGCGATCATCCCGGCCGCAGTCGGCGTCGACATCGGCTGCGGCATGGCGGCCGTGCGCACCACGCTGCGCGCCAACGACCTGCCCGATGACCTGCGGCAGCTGCGCAACAGCATCGAGCGCAGCATCCCGGTCGGCAACGGGCGCGGCGGCGAGCATCAGCGCATGCCCGACAGCATCCATACCCGCCTGGTGCAGTCCGGACTGGCCGCCGGCCTGGAGAAGATCAAGGACAGGCACCGCAGGATCCGCACCGACAAGCTCGACCGCCAGCTCGGGACACTGGGTGGTGGCAACCACTTCATCGAACTGTGCCTGGACGAGACCGACACGGTGTGGGTGATGCTGCACAGCGGGTCGCGCGGTACCGGCAACCTGATCGGTACCTACTTCATCGAGAAGGCGCGCGAGGAACTGGCCCGGCGCGTGCTCGGCTTCCACCTGCCGGACAAGGACCTGGCCTTCTTCATGGAAGGCGAGCCGCTGTTCGATGACTACGTCGAAGCCGTGTCGTGGGCACAGGACTACGCCCGGCAGAACCGCGAGGCGATGATGTCGCGCGTGCTGGCCGAGATGCGTCACCGGCTGCCGAAGTTCCAGCTGGCGGCGATGGCGGTGAACTGCCACCACAACTACGTGCAGAAGGAAACGCACCACGGGCAGGAGCTGCTGGTGACCCGGAAGGGGGCCGTCAGTGCCCGCGAGGGTGAGCTGGGCATCATTCCCGGCAGCATGGGCACGCGCAGCTACATCGTGCGTGGCAAGGGCAACGCGGACAGCTTCCACAGCTGCAGCCACGGTGCCGGCCGGGTGATGAGCCGTGGCGCCGCGCGCCAGCAGATCACGCTGGCCCAGCATCGCGAGGCCACCGCGCACGTGGAATGCCGCAAGGACAGCGGCGTGCTGGACGAGTCACCGGCCGCGTACAAGTCGATCGACGATGTGATGGCCGCGCAGCTGGACCTGGTCGACGTGGTGCACACCCTGCGCCAGGTGTTGTGCGTGAAGGGGTAATGGAGCGGTGCCGGCCAAGGCCGGCACCCACCGCACCCAATGGCAGTAGATCCACGCCATGCGTGGAGGGAACGGCGCCGACCAGGGTCGGCCTCTACCTGTGCAACGTTCAGCGCGCGCTGCTGTCTTCAGCCACCAGCGCGTGGTGCACGCCGATGCCCGCGCGCACGCCTTCGGCCATGGCCAGGGTGATGTTGCCGACCGTGGTCGCGTCGCCTGCGGCATACACGTTCGGCACCGAGGTCTGCTTCATCATGTCGACCTCGATCAACTCGCCCAGCGGGCTCTCGGCCAATGTGCAACCCAGCTGCTGCACCAGCGGCGTGGCCATCACCTGGGTGGCCGGCACGAACAGCGCCCGCTGGGCGATGCGGCGGCCATCGGCCAGCTCCACTTCCAGCCAAGTCGGCTGGTCGCCCTGCACGCCCAGCACCGGCGACGTCTCGATCCGCACGCCACGCTGCTGCATGGCAGCCCGTTCCTCATCGGTGATCGGCAGGCCCTGGCTGAAGAAGGTGATATTGCCCCAGTCGGCAAACAGCGGCGCCTTGCTGGCGGACATCGGATGCCCGCCAAGCAGCCCGATGGCGCCACCGCCCACTTCGTAACCGTGGCAATAGGGACAGTGCAACACGGTGCTGCCCCAGCGCTCGGCCAGCCCGGGCAGCTCCGGCAGCTGGTCGGCGATACCGCTGGCCAGCAGCAGCTTGCGCGCGGCCAGCACCTGCCCATCGGCGGTTCGTACTTCCACACCCACTGCGCCGGCGGTGGCCTGCACGGCCTCGGCATGCACCCAGCGCACGCTGGGGTAATCCAGCAGCTGCTGGCGCGCGGTCTTCAGCAGCTCGGCGCCGCTGATGCCATCCAGCCCCAGCACCCCGTGCGAATGGCTGGCGAAGCGGTTGCGTGGTGAACCGGCGTCGATGACGGTGACCGGGCGGCGGGCACGGGCCAGGATCAGGCCGGCGGCAATGCCGGCATAGCTGCCGCCGACGATGAGCACATCAGGATTCATGGTGACCTTCCAGGGAACGGTGATGGGCGAGATGGCGGGCGAAGTCGGCGCCGAGCTTGTCCAGCGTGGTCGCCCGCAGGCGCTGTTCGAGCAGGCGCTGTGCTTCGCGTGCACCCTCCAGCAAAGCGCTGTTGACCAGCTGCTGGATCGGGCAGCCACCGCCGGAATCACGGGTACCGACCTGTACCAGCGACGGTGCGCCCACCGCCAGGTAGACGTCATGCAGGGTGATGGCTGCGGCATCGCGCGCCAACTGGCTGCCACCGCCATGACCTCGGGCGCTGTGAACCAGGCCCGCCCTGTGCAGCTGCGCCAGCAGGCGGCGGATCACCACCGGATGGGTCGGCAGGCAGGACGACAGCTGCTCGGAGGTGCGCGGGCCGTCCTGGCCGACCAGGTGCGCCATCACGTGCAGGGCATCAGAGAGCAGGTTCGCGGATTTCATGTAACTACATTAGTTACATTTATATCCCCTGTCCAGGGTCCGTATTCGTTCCATATGGACACATTTGTCCTATGAAACACTTTCTTCACATCACTAAACGAAACGCTAATGTGATGTTCGTCGCACTTCAGCGGAGGCTGGGCGGGTCGATACCGCATTGCCCCTTCCCGAGAGTGCTTCCCGATGAATGCGTCTGTCCGTGCTCCGCGCCTGCAGTCCAAGCTGCTCGGCGCGGTCTCTGTTGGCTTGGCCGTGGTCCTGCTGTGCGCGCTGGCTGGCCTGGCCTCCGCCTGGTTCAAGTTGTCCACCGAGGTTCCACCCGAAGTCGCGCACAGCCGCGACGCCGAACGCCTGCAGCGTGAGTTCCGCGGCCAGGTGCAGGAATGGAAGAACGTGCTGCTGCGTGGTCACGACGACGCGTTGCGTCAGCGCCACCTGGACGCCTTCGACAACGAAGGCCGCCTGGTCGAACGGCTGGCCAAGGGCCTGGTGACCAGTCCGGACGCGCGCACGCGTGAACTGGCGCAGGCGTTCATCGGCCTGCACGCGCAGCTGCAGCAGGACTATCACGCGGCGCTGCAGGCATTTGCCGCGGCCGGCTACGATCCCGCCGCCGGCGACACCCTCGTGCGCGGCAAGGATCGCGCGGTGGCGACCGCACTGGATGCATTGAGCACGCATGCCACGCAGGTGGCCGAAGCGGCGCTGGCGGCGCGTTCGCAGCAGGCGCGGCAGACCCTGCTGCTGTGCGCGTCACTGACGGTGCTGGCCGCCGTGCTGTTGCTGATCGGCCTGGCCTGGTGGCTGCGGCGCGCGGTGGTGCAGCCGGTACTGGCGGTGGAAGCCGCTGCACGCGCAGTGGCTGCCGGCGACCTGCAGCACGTGGTGCAGGTGCGCAGCCGCGACGAGATCGGACGCCTCGCCCAGGCGATGCAGGCGTTGCAGTCCACGCTGCGCGGCGTGCTGGATGCACAGGCCGCGATGGCCCAGGCGCACGAGGCCGGCACCATCAGCCATCGCATGGACGCCGCTGCCTTCCCCGGCGCGTTCGGCACCATGGTGGCCGACTGCAACACGCTGGTCGACGCGCACATCCGGGTGAAGATGCGCGCGATCTCGATCATGGGCCGCTACGCCGTCGGCGACCTCAGCCAGGACATGGAACGCCTGCCCGGCGAGAAGGCAGTGATCACCGAAGCGCTGGATGCGGTCAAGCACAACCTCGGTGCGATCAACGGCGAAATCCGCCGCCTGGCCGAAGCGGCGGCCGCCGGTGACTTCAGCCAGCGCGGCGACAGCGCGCGCTTCGAGCATGACTTCCGCGCGATGGTCGATGGCCTGAACCGCCTGATGCAGACCACAGAACTGAACCTGGGCGAAGTCTCAACGATGCTGCGCGCGATCGCCGATGGCCGCCTCGGTGCACGCATGCACGGTGATTTCCAGGGTGTGTTCGCGCGTATCGCCGGCGATGCCAATACCACCGCCACGCAGCTGGCGACCATCGTCACCGACATCAAGCACGCCTCCGGCAACATCCACACCGCCGCCGCGGAGATCGCCGCCGGCAACAATGACCTGTCGCGCCGTACCGAGCAGCAGGCCGCCAATCTGGAAGAGACCGCGGCATCCATGGAAGAGCTGACCTCCACCGTGCGCCAGAACGCCGAACACGCGCGCCAGGCCAACCAGCTCGCGATCGGCGCGCACGCGGTCGCCTCGCAGGGCGGCAGCGTGGTCGGCCAGGTGGTGGCGACGATGGGCGCGATCGAAACCTCGTCACGGCAGATCGCCGAGATCATCAGCGTGATCGATGGCATCGCGTTCCAGACCAACATCCTGGCGCTGAACGCCGCGGTGGAAGCGGCACGCGCCGGTGAGCAGGGCCGCGGATTCGCGGTGGTTGCCAGCGAAGTGCGCACGCTGGCACAGCGCTCTGCGGCGGCGGCAAAGGAGATCAAGTCGCTGATCGAGGCGTCGGTGGAACAGGTCGGTGAGGGTGCGCAGCGCGTGCGCGAGGCCGGCGACACCATGGCCGAGATCGTCGCCTCGGTGCAGCGCGTGACCGACATCATGGCCGAGATCTCTGCAGCCTCGCAGGAACAGAGCGCGGGCATCGAACAGGTCAGCCAGACGGTGATCCAGATGGACGGCACCACCCAGCAGAACGCCGCGCTGGTGGAAGAAGCCAGCGCCGCGGCGCGCAGCCTGGAACAGCAGGCGAACCGGTTGATCGATGCGGTCGATGTGTTCGATCTGTCGGCCACGGCGACAGCGAAGGACGCGTTGGCGCGCGCGGCCTGAGGGATCCGGTTGCCGGCCAGCGGCCGGCACCACCGTGGAGCGCGGACTGGGGTAGTGCCGGCCGCTGGCCGGCAGCGTCCAACGCTACATGGGTGGCGGCATGAACAGTGCGGACCAACGTTCCGCACTCATTACGGCCTGTGGTCGTACACGGCAGTGCAATGCACCGTTGCCGGCATGCACACGGCCGCTGGCCTACCCTTTCGTGAATATTCCCGTCTCCCTCCCCCACTGCTGGAGCCCCTCATGACAGTCCCCGCCTTCGGTCTCGGCACTTTCCGCCTCAAAGACCAGACCGTGATCGATTCCGTGCGCAACGCGCTGGAGGTCGGCTACCGCGCCATCGATACCGCGCAGATCTACGGCAACGAAGCCGAAGTCGGTCAGGCCATCGCCGATTCCGGCGTGCCGCGCGATGAGATCTACCTGACCACCAAGATCTGGATCACCGAGTTCAAGCGCGAAGCGCTGCTGGCCAGCCTGCGTACCAGTCTGGAAAAGCTGCGTACCAATCATGTGGACCTGACGCTGATCCACTGGCCGTCGCCGAACGGCAAGGTCGACGTGCCGATGGAGGAGTACCTGACCGCACTGGCCGAGGCCAAGGCACAGGGCCTGACGAAGGAGATCGGCATCTCCAACTTCACCATCGCGCAGACCCGCAAGGCGATCGGCATCCTGGGTGCCGGCGCCATCGCCACCAACCAGATCGAGATCCACCCGTACCTGCAGAACCGCCTGCTGGTGAAATTCCTGCAGGACAACGGCATCCACATCACCGCCTACATGAGCCTGGCCTATGGTGAGGTAATCAAGGACCCGGTGATCCAGGCCATCGCCGGCCGCCACCAGGCCACGCCGGCGCAGGTCGCGCTGGCCTGGGCGCTGCAGCAGGGCTTCTCGGTCATTCCGTCCTCGACCAGGCGCGAGAACCTGGCCAGCAACCTGGAAGCGGCAGCGATCCGCCTGACCAACGAAGACATGGCACAGATCGCCAAGCTCGACCGCGGCCATCGCCTGGCCAACCCGGAAGGCATCGCCCCAGCCTGGGATTGAGGCAGTGGTGTTGTAGAGCCGAGCGCACGCTCGGCTGCTGCCTCCCCAGAGCCGAGCATGGCTCGGCTCTACAGGTAGGTGCCGAACTTGGTCGGCACTGAGCCCTGATCGATCGTTGGAACACCGTGCCGACCAAGGTCGGCACCTACCAGAACGCGGGGATCATTCCCTGCCCTGCAACAACCACCCACGCATTGCCGCACTGACCTCGTCCGGTTTTTCCATCGGCGCCAGGTGCCCGCAATCAGGCACCACCACCAGCTGCGAGTGCGGCACCAGGGCGTGCATTTCCTCGCTGACCGCGAGTGGCGTAATGCGGTCGTTGGCGCCACATACGATCAGCAGCGGATCGCGGTAGCCAGCCAGCACATCATGGCCGTCACGGCGTTCCAGTGCGCTCTGGCGCAGGAACACTTCCGCGCCCAGGCGGGTGGTCATGTCGCGCACGCGCTGTACCAGCACGTAGTCGTCCAGCCGCGAGGCATCGATGTAGCTGCGCATCAGCACATCGCCGAAGCCGTGGAACTTCCCCGGCAGGCGCACGCTGGCGCGCTGGCTGCGCCGCTGCTCGGCGCGCTCCGGCGAGTCGGCGTGGATCGAGGTGTCAATCAGCGCCAGCTGCAGCACCCGTTCCGGCGCGATGCGCAGGATCTGCTGGGCCACGAAGCCGCCCAGCGAGAACCCGGCCAGCGCAAAGCGCTCCGGTGCCTGCGCCAGCACGTCTTCGGCCACCGCCTGCAGGGTCTCGCCACGGGTCTGGTCGCCCACGGTGCAGTCGGCGATATCGGCCAGGTCGGCCAGCTGCGCGCGCCACAGCTCGGCATCGTTGAGCAGGCCGGGCAGCAGCAACAGGGGGATACGGTCGGTCATGGGGATATTGTCGCGCCAGCACGGTGACGGAACCATGCCGCAACGGGCGATTGCGTTGTAGAGTCGCGCCATGCTCGACTGCAGTACAGCCCGTCGAGCATGGCCCGACTCTACAGAAGGCAGCGACACGGACGCGACCATGGCAGACCCCTACAACAGCAGCCCCACGTCCCCGCCCGCGCTGCGTTTCGACGATGCGCTGGTCACCACCGCCTTCGAGCTGCCCGGCCATCGCGTGGTGCGCAACCTCGGCGTGGTACGCGGCATCACCGTGCGCTCGCGCTCGATCGTCGGCAATTTCCTCGGCGGCATCCAGACCCTGTTCGGCGGCAACATCACCATCTACACCGAACTGTGCGAACAGGCCCGCGAGGAAACCTACCGCGACATGGTCAAGCACGCGCGGCAGCTGGGTGCCAACGCGATCATCGGCATGCGTTACGACGCCACCGATGTGATGACCGGGCTGACCGAAGTGCTGTGCTATGGCACGGCGGTGGTGGTAGAGCCGGTGCGGTGATGCAGCCGCCAAGCGTACGCAAAAGCAGCCGAGCGTAGGCTCGGCTCTACAGGAATTACGCCACCGGCGGCACGTCGGGCACCTCGACCTGCTGCACCGGCAAGGTCACCATCATCACCGTCGGGTCGTCCGGGTCGAGTCGGGTCTTGAAGCCCAGGCTCTGGCACATCGCCAGCATGGTGCTGTTCTCGCGCAGCACCTGGCCTTCGACCACGTCCAGGCCCAGCCACTTCGCGTACTCGATCATGATCGCCATCAGCCGCCAGCCGATGCCATGGCCCTTCAGGTCCGAGCGGATCAGGATGCCGTACTCGCCGCGATGATAATCGGCATCGGCGTGCAGGCGCACTGCGCCCAGCATCTCCCCGCTGCGCGGTTCGATCGCTACCAGCGCAATCGAGCGCGCATAGTCGAGCTGGGTCAGGCGCGCGATGAACTCGTGGCTGAAGTGCTTCACCGACTGGAAGAAGCGCAGGCGCAGGTCCTCGTCGCTGACACGGGCGAAGAACGCGCGGAACAGCGCATCGTCTTCCGGCCGCACCGGACGCACGAAGGCCCGGCCGCCATCGGACAGTTCGATGGTGCGCTCCCACTCCTTCGGATACGGAAACACCGAAAAGCGCGGATGGCCACGGCCCTTGTGCAGGATCCGCGACGGTGCCACCGCCACGCGTGCGTCGAGGGCAAGGATGCCCTTGCTGTCGACCAGCAGCGGGTTGATGTCCAGCGTGCGCACTTCGGGAATATCGGCGGCCAGCTGTGCCAGCTTGACCAGCGCCAGCGCCAGTGCGCGCTCGTCGGCGGCGGGCACATCGCCGTAGGCCTTGAGGATGCGCGAAGCGCGGGTCTGGCCGATCAGCTCGTGGGCCAGGCGCAGGTCCAGCGGCGGCAGGGCCAGCGCCTTGTCGTTGATCACTTCGACGGCGGTGCCGCCACGGCCGACCACGATCACCGGGCCGAACGTCGCGTCATCGGCGATGCCGACAATCAGTTCGCGCGCCTTCGGGCGGACGATGGTCGGCTGCACCAGCAGGCCATCGATGCGCGCATCCGGCCGCAGCTGGCGCGCACGCGACAGGATCGCGTTGGCCGCGCTCTGCACCGCCGGCAGCGTGGACAGGTTCAGGCGCACGCCGTCCACTTCCGACTTGTGCGGAATATCCGGCGAGAGAATCTTCAGCGCAACCGTGGCACCGCGTTCCAGCAGCGGCTGCGCCAGGTCCATCGCCTCGTGCGCATCACGCGCATGCATCACCGGAGCAGACGGAATGCCGTAGGCCTTGAGCAGTTCATGCGTGGCCAGCGGGTCCAGCCACTGCTGGCCATTGGCCAGCGCGGCATCGACCAGTGCGCGCCCGGTGCCCGTGTCGACGCTGAAGTCCTGCGGCAGGCTGGGCGGCGTTTCCATCAACGCGCTCTGTGCCTCGCGATAGCGCACCAGATGCTGGAAGCCACGTACGGCTTCGGCCTCGGTCGGATAGGTCGGCACCCGCGCCGCGTTGAGCGTGGCGGTGGCCTGGTCATCGTTGCCCAGCCACACCGCGAACACCGGCTTGTCGCGATGATGGCGCGGGCGCAGGCCGAGCGTGCGGGTGAGGGCCTGCGCCGCGTCGGCGGACGAGGTAAACGCGGTTGGCACGTTGACCACCATCACCGCATCGTTCTCGTTGTCGGCCAGCAGTGCTTCGATGGCCGACGCATAGCGGTCACCATCGGCGTCGACCACGATGTCCACCGGATTGCTGCGCGACCAGCCCTGCGGCAGCACCGCATCGAGCTTCTCCACCGTGCTGTCGGAAAGGGTGGCCAGCGTGCCACGCAGCGCGATCAGCTGGTCCACGGCCAGGCGGCCGACACCGCCGCCATTGCTGAGAATGGCCAGGCGGCGACCGGGGAAGGTGCCCAGCCGGCCCAGCGATTCGGCGGCGGTGAACAGCTCGTCCAGCGCGCCGACGCGCAGCAGGCCGGCGCGGTTGAAGGCCGCGCCGTACACATCATCGGCACGCGCCAGGGCCTGCACGTGGGTATCGCGGCTGCCCGGCTGCACGCGCTCGGCGCGACCGGACTTCACCACCACCACCGGCTTGGCGCGGGCGGCGGCACGCGCGGCCGACATGAACTTGCGCGCGTCCTTGATCTGCTCGACATACAGCAGGATGGCGCGGGTGCGGTAGTCGGTGGCGAAGTAGTCGAGCAGGTCGCCGAAGTCGACGTCCATCGTGTCGCCCAGCGAGACCACGGCGGAGAAGCCCACCGAGCGCGCCACGCCCCACTCCACCAGCGCGGCGGCAATGGCCGAGGATTCGGAGATCAAGGCGAGGTCGCCGGCCTGCGGGAAGTGCGCGGCGATGCTGGCATTGAGTCGCGCGTGCGGCGCGATGACGCCCAGGCAATGCGGCCCGAGGATGCGCAGGCCATGCTTGCGCGCCACCGCCTCTACCTGTGCGGACAACGAACCCGGGCCTTCGCCCAGGTGCGCGGTGAGGATGATCGCCGCCTGCACGCCCCGCTCTGCAGCGGTACGCACCACCTGCGGCACGATCGCCGCGGGCGCGGTGATCACCACCAGGTCGGGCACCCAGTCCAGATCCTTCAAGCGCTTGACCGTGCGGATGCCATCGATCTCGGCGTGCCGCGGGTTGATCCACGCCACCTTGCCGGGGAAGCCGGTGCCGCGCAGGTTGCGCATCACCGCGCGGCCGGCCGAACGCTCACGCGGGCTGCCGCCGATCACCGCGACCGACTGCGGACGGAAGACGGACTGCAGGTGGTAGGTACTCATGCGCCTACGGTACCCAAATTCCGTGGCGATGGGGTCAGAGCCCTTCGCGGCGCGAAGGGATCCGACCCCGCAACCGGAAGGCTTACAGCAGCGTGCCGTGCAGGATCAGCGCGGCGATGCTGAAGTAGATCACCAGGCCGGTCACGTCCACCAGGGTGGCCACGAACGGGGCCGAGGCGCTGGCCGGGTCGAAGCCGAGCCGCTTCAGGATGAAGGGCAGCATCGAGCCGGACAGCGAACCGAAGGTGACGATGCCGACCAGCGCGGCACCGATGGTGATCGCCAGCAGGATCCAGTGCTCGCCGTAGTCATGCAGGCCACCCAGCTGCCAGATCACGATGCGCACGATCGCCAGGCAGCCGAGGATGGCACCCAGCACCATGCCGGTCGGGATCTCGCGGATGGCCACCTTCCACCAGTCGCGCAGGCGCAGTTCGCGCAGCGCCAGGCTGCGGATCAACAGCGAGGTGGCCTGCGAGCCGGAATTGCCGCCCGAACTCATGATCAACGGGATGAACAGGGTCAGCACCACCGCGCGCGCCAGTTCGTCCTCGTAGTGCTGCATCGCACTGGCGGTCAGCATCTCGCCCAGAAACAGCACGCTCAGCCAGCCGGCACGCTTGCGCAGCATCTCGAAGAAGCCGATCTGCATATAGGGCTTGTCCAGCGCTTCCATGCCGCCGAACTTGTGCGCGTCCTCGGTCGATTCCTCGATCAGCGCATCGAGCACGTCGTCCACGGTGACGATGCCGAGCATCTGCTGCTGCGCGTCGACCACCGGAATCGCCAACAGGTCGTGGCGGCGGATCAGACGCGCCACTTCTTCCTGGTCCATCAGCGCGTCCACTGTCACCGGCGGATTGACCTGGGCCACGTCCAGGATCGATTCCTCGGGCAGGCCGGTGATCAGCCGGCGCATGGTCACCACCTGCTGCAACTGCTGGCTGGCCGGCTCCAGCACGTAGATCGCGTACACCGTCTCGCGGGTACGCTCGACCTGTCGGATGTGCTGCAGGGTCTGCGCCACGGTCCAGCTGGCGGGTACCGCCACGTACTCGGTGGTCATCAGCGCGCCGGCGGTGTTCGGCGGATAGCTCAGCAGCTTCTGGATGGCCTGGCGGGCGTCGGTGCCCAGCAGCGGGATCAGCCGCGCGCGTTCTTCCTCATCCAGCTCGTGGACGATGTCGGTGGCGCGATCGTCAGCCATCAGCCCGAGCAGGGCAGCGGCGCGTGCCGGCGGCAGCGCGGCCACCAGCTCACCGCTGCGGTGCAGTTCCGGCGCTTCCAGCATCTTCACTGCACGCGGCAACGGCAGCGCGGCCAGCGTTTCCGCAGCGCGGGCCAGTTCCAGTGTGTTGAGGAATTCCACCGCATCGGCGGTGTTGTAGTTCGCCAGCGGTGCGGCCAATGCGGCGGCATCGGCCACCGGGCGCAGCAATTGCTTCTGGTTCATCGGTTTTGCCTTGTGGGGGTGCGACCTCGCGCAACGCCAACGCAGGCAAACCGTCCCGATGTCAGGCGGTGGCCATCGCTGGCGTCGAACGAGGTCGACTTCTACTGTCGCTGGACATGGGTTGGGGACTCCGGGATGCGTATGCCGACGGACGCGCCGCCAGCGGCGGGCAGTCTGGACCCGTGGGCCATGCAGGTCAACCCGGCATCCCTGCGCCGGGCGCCGGCCGGTTGTTCTCGTGCATACACCGACCGGCGCGCATAATGGCCGGGTGGCGCTCGCCACGCTTTCCCCACCCGAACGGACGCACTGCGGGCTTCCCCGATGACCAGGTATTCCCATGCATAGCGGCGGTCTGGAACTGGCCCTGGTGCTGCTGCTGGCGGCGGTCATTGCCGTGCCGGTGTTCAAGAAGTTCGGCTTCGGCGCGGTGCTGGGCTACCTGGCGGCCGGCGTGGTGCTGGGCCCGGACGGGCTGGGCTTCGTGCAGGACGCCGACCGCATCCTCGGCGCCGCCGAGATCGGCGTGGTGATGCTGCTGTTCGTGATCGGCCTGGAGCTGTCGCCGGCACGCCTGAAGGTGATGCGGCGCTCGGTGTTCGGCGCGGGCGCGGCGCAGGTGGCGATGTCCGGGCTGGTGCTGGGCGGCCTGCTGCTGCTCGACCACTTCCAGTGGAAGAGCGCGCTGGTGGTCGGTATTGCGCTGGCGCTGTCATCCACCGCGGTAGGCCTGCAGCTGCTGTCCGAGCACAAGGCGATCAACAGCGACCATGGCCGGCTGGGTTTTGCCATCCTGCTGTTCCAGGACCTGATCGCGATCCCGCTGCTGGCGGCCATCCCGCTGCTGGGCGGGGCGAAGAACGAGACCCTGCGCTGGGAAGATGCCGCCGTGGCCCTCGGCGCGCTGGCCGTGGTGATCCTGTGCGGGCGACCGGTGCTGCGCAAGGTGTTCAGCATCATCGCCCGCACCCGCAGCCCGGAAGTGTTCACCGCCACCGCCCTGCTGGTGGTGCTGGGCACTGCCTGGTTCATGCAGGAAGCGGGCCTCAGCCCCAGCCTGGGCGCGTTCCTGGCCGGGGTGCTGCTGTCCGATTCGGAGTTCCGGCACGAACTGGAAGCGCAGATCGAGCCGTTCAAGGGCCTGCTGCTGGGGCTGTTCTTCATCGCGGTGGGCATGGGCATCGATCTCGACCGCATCGCCGCAGAGCCGTGGCTGATCGCCGCCGGCGTGGCGATCCTGCTGGTGGTCAAGTTCAGCCTGCTGTATGTGATTGGCCGTATTGCAAAGCTCAGTTCACGGCAGTCGCTGCTGCTGGGCAGCGTGCTGTGGCTGGGGGGCGAGTTCGCCTTCGTGGTGTTCAACGAAGCGCAGCGCGCGCACCTGCTCGGCAACGCCAATCACGATCGGCTGGTGGCGATCGTCGGCCTGTCGATGGCGATCACGCCACTGCTGATGATCGCGCTGCTCAAGCTGCTCGGCCAGGAGAAGGCTCCACCGCGCGGGAGCGCCGAGGCCGACAAGGTGGCACCGGACAACCGGCCCAAGGTGCTGATCGCCGGCATGGGCCGCTTCGGCCAGGTGATCGCGCGCCTGCTGACCGCACAGAAGGTGCCGTTCGTGGCGCTGGAGGCGAACCCGGACACGGTGGCCGACCTGCGCCGCTTCGGCAACCAGCTGTACTACGGCGACCCGACCCGCCCGGAGATGCTGCGTGCAGCGGGTGGCGAACACATCGATGTGTTCGTCATCACCGTGGACGACCCGGAGACCAACCTGCGCGCGGTGCGCATGGTGCGCCGGCTGTACCCGGACGCGAAGGTGCTGGCGCGTGCACGCAACCGCCAGCATGCCTGGCGACTGATGGACATGTCGGCCGAGCCGTTCCGCGAAGTGTTCGGCACCAGCCTGGAGATGAGCGGGCGCGTGCTGACCGCATTGGGCGTGGCACCGGACGTGGCCGAGCGCCATGTGCAGCGCTTCCGTGAGCATGATGAGCAGCTGCTGCGCGACCAGTACCTGGTGTACGACGACGAGGCCGCGGTGATCCAGACCTCGCGTGATGCACGCAACGACCTGATGCATCTGTTCGAGGCCGACGCGGAAAGCGACGGCAAGTAGGCGTGCCGACCAACGGTCTGCACCCACCACAGATTGCGGTTGCCGGCCAGCGGCCGGCACGACCCTTTTCCAGGAATCAGCCGTTGTCGCGCAGGAACCGCGCCATCGAGGAAACGCCCGGCACACGCGGCTCGAATTCGCCGGCCACGTCGATGAAGCCGCGCATCACCGCGATCTCGCGCGGACTGCGGTTGAGGCTGTCGCGCGCTTCAGGATCGGCGCCGGCGCGCAGCAGGCGCTGCACCAGCAGCGGCAGGCCATGCAGCGCGGCCAGATGCAGCGGGCCGAAGCCGCGCGGGTCGCGTACGTCCAGGCTTACGTCCTCGTCCAGCAGGCGCTCCACTGCGGCCATCACCACCTGCTCGTCGCAGGCGGTACCCGGCTCGGCGCGCGCGCCCAGCAGCAGCAGCAGCGGCGTGACAGAACCAGCGGCGGCCTGGTCCGGTTCGGCACCGGCCAGCAGCAGGGTGTCGAGCAGCGCCAGCAGGCGCGAGCGGTCGCGGGCACTGAAACCGTAAAGCGCGGCACAGTGCAGCGGACCCAGCTGCTGCGCGTCACCGGCATGCACGTCGGCACCCGCCGTGAGCAGGCGCGCGACGATGTCCGGAAGGCCCAGCGCGGAGGCCAGCATCAGCACCGTCACGCCACCCGGCAGGCGGTGTTCCAGCTTGGCGCCAGCGTCGAGCAGGGCCGAAACGATGTCCACCTGGCGCATGCTGACCGCCGCCGACAGCGGCGTCGCGCCACTGGCCGCCGCGTGCTGCGGATCGGCGCCGCGCGCCAGCAGCAGGTCGGTTACCGCCAGGTGGCCGCCACCGGCAGCACGCAGCAGCGCGGTGCAGCCCTGTGCGTCGACCGCGTCGACGGCGAAGCCCAGATCGATCAGGCGGCGCACTGCATCGACGTCACCGGCCATTGCGGCGGCCGGTAGATCGGCCTCGCGCAGGGTGCGGCGCGGCAACGGCCACACCCGCCAATCGAGCCAGTCGGCCAGATCGCGGCGACCGATCGACAGCGCCACGCCCAGCGGTGTCTGGCCGTCGGCGGCACGTGCTTCCGGCGAGGCACCATGCTGCACCAGCAGCTTAAGCGCGCCTTCGCGGGCCAATGCGGTGGCCAGGTGCAGTGCGGTCATGCCGTGGCTGTCGCGTGCCTCGCGATCAACGCCGGCCTTGAGCAGGGCCTGCTGCAGCCGCAGCCACCCCAGCCGCACCGCCAGCGACAGCGGCGGATCGCCCGCCGGCGAGGCGGCGAACGGATCGGCGCCACGCTCAAGCAGTTCCAGTGCCAGCTGTTCCAGGCCACGCGCGGCCTGGTCGTGCTGTGCGCAGGCAGCAAGGAAGCGCGCCAGGCCACCGCGGCCGGCCGGCGACAGGCCACGCTGCAGCATCACCTGCAACGCCGGCACCGCATCGATGCCGCGCGACAACAGCGCGAACATCGGCGTATCGGAGCAGGCATCACGCACATAGGGATCGGCGCCGTGGCCCAGCAGCCAGTCCACCGCACGCGGTTCCAGCGCCAACTCCGGATCGAGCAGCAGCCCGCCCAGTTCCTCCGGCTGGCACAGCCTGGCCAGCGCCGCCATGCCGTCGGTATTGCCGAAGCCCAGGGCCTCGCGCAGCAGGGTCAGCGGCGGACGGTCCGGCAGCAGACCGCTGGCACTGGCCGCTTCGCCACGATCGGCCAGGCCATCACTGACCGCGGCCGGCAACGGATAGGACGGGTCCAGCAGGGCTACGATCGCCCAGCGGCCGGCTTCGGCGGCGTAGTCCACCGCACGGCGGCCGAGCGGATCGGTGGCATCGGCCGCGATGCCCAGTTCGACCAGGCGCTTGATCAGCAGCGGCGAGACATCCTCGGCCATCGCCGCCAGCTGCACCGCATTGCGGCCTTCGCCGTCCACCGCGACCAGGTCCGGCTTGTGCGGCAGCAGGTGCTCGATCACGGCGGCGCGACCGGCACGGGCCGCTTCCAGCCACGGCGTACGCCCCAGTGCATCGCGCGCCTCCAGATTGGCGCCCGCGCCGAGCAGCACGCCGATGATCTCGACATGGCCGGCCAGGGCCGCCTCATGCAACGCACTGCGGCGCTGGCGATCGCGGGCGTCGGCCCGTGCCTTGTGCTTGAGCAGCAGCTGCACGCCCGCCGGATCATCATCCTCGGTGGCGGCGGCGGCCAGCAGCACCGGGGTGCCATCGGCCGGTTCGCAGCGTGCACCGCGTTCGAGCAGGAAGCGGGCCAGACGCCAGTTGCCCACCTGGCAGGCCACCGCCAGCGGCGACCAGCCATCACGGTTCAGCGCATCGACTTCAGCAGCGGCATCGCGCAGCAGCGCGGCCACCCCCGGGTCGGAACTGCGTGCGGCATGGTGCAGCGGGGTGTTGCCATCACTGTCGGTGGCACGCGAGTCGGCGCCGTTGGCGAGCAGGGTCATCACCGCTTCGGGGCGGCCATGCCAACTGTCGCGGGTCGCCGCCAGCAGCGGGGTCATGCCCCGGTGCGGCGCATTCACATCGACGCCGCGGGCAATCAGTTCGCGCAGCAGGCGCAGGTCCGGCAGCACCGCGGCCAGCACCGCCAGGCTGCGCTGGTCACGCCAGTTCGGGTCCGGCAGCGCATACGGATCGGCACCGGCCTGCAGCAGCTGCAGGCCCCGGTCGATGCGGCCCTGGCGGGCGGCTTCATACAGCGCCGGTGTCAGTTCCTGCGGCGCCATCGCCTCCAGCGGCACGGTTTCGGCCGCCGCTGCGAACATCGGTTCGGGTGCAGCGCTGGACGCCGCCAACGGGCTGGAGCGCAGCGACACCAGCGGCGCGGGCGCGACCCGCTGCAGCAGCAGGTGCAGCACCGGCGACAGCAGTACGACCGCCAGTGCGGCGGGCCAGCGCGCGCTTTCCGGCAACAGGCCCGGCCAGGCCGGCAGCACCACCAGCGCGGCCAGCGCAATGACCAGCGCGGCCACGCCGAGGCCACGCCAGGCAGTCAGGTCGCGCCCCGCCAGCGCCTGCCAGTGCTGGGCCAGGCTGCCATCCAGGCGTTCGACATCGTTCCACAATGGCCAGGTGCGCCAGGCCGCCAGCAGGCCGGCACTGACCAGTACGCTCAGGCCAAGCACTGCCGCCAGGCTGCCGCTGTCACGCAGCGCTGCGAGCGGCCAGGCCAGCAGCAGCGCCAGCAACAGCGGCGCGGCTGCCCACAAGGCCAGCAGCGCCGGCAGGTCCTGGCGTGCGACCACCTTCAGCGGCAGCAGCGCGCGGCTGCGGCGCCACCACGATATCGCCAACGCGAACGCGGGCTGCGCCAATGCGGCAAGGACCGCACCCGGAACGCCGCCCACGGCGGCGCCCAGCGCCAGCACCGCGCCCGCGGCGAAGGCAATTGACAGAATGCGCGGACGGGAGGCGTCAGTCATAGTGGCGCGGCATCAGGCTGGCCACCGACGGCGGCACCTGCAGGTAGAACCCGCGCTCGCTCATTTCGCTGCGGACCTTTTCCGGGTCAGCCTGCGCCAGGCGGCGCTGGGCATCCAGGGCCACCTCCAGCACGAAGGCGAGCGTCCCCAGCGAGGTGAGCAGCGGCGCGGGCAGCGCGCTGAAATCATCGCGTCGGGGAACGTAGACGTAGGTGTCCGGCTTGAGTTGGCTTTTATAGACGTAGGCGTGCATGTCCGCGGGACGATAACCCGGGAAGAGCCATGATTGTGTCGGAAAGCCGACACCGGGGAAAGCCGTCAGCCGGCGATGGCGGCGCGATCGGCGGCGTTTCGCCTGCGGGGTTCAGCAATGTGGCGGCGACGTTCAGGCTGCGCCGCCGCCACACCGGCGCTTACTTGACCTTGGCGTAGGTGCCCTTCAGCGCGACACCCGCGAGGATGGCACCGGCGTAGCACTCGTAGTTGGTGCTGCTCTTGAACTCGTTCTTCTTGTAATAGCTGACGATGTCGACCACGGCGTTGGCGCCGCGCGACTTGGCACCGTCCTGCAGCGCGCGCAGTGCCGACAGCGCAACCCAGCGGCAGGCCTCGGCATCGCTCTTGTTGGCGGCGTTGGTCTTCTTGTTGGTCACGTCTTCGCCCAGGCGCTGCTGCACGCTGACCGGCTGGCCGGCCAGGTAGAAGCGCACGCTGCCGTCGATGCCGGCGTCCTTGGCGGCCTGCGAATTGACCAGTTCCTGCAGGGACTGTTCGACACGCGTGTCGCGGGCGGAAGCGGTGGAAGTCAGGGCCAGCAGCGCGGTAGCCGTGGCGATCATGAGAGTGCGGCGCATCGGAACATCTCCTTGTCGAGGGTGCGGGGGTAACGGGAACGGTGTGTTGGCGCAGTGGATCACTCGCTCCAGCGGCGGAACACCAGCGAGGTGTTGATGCCGCCGAAGGCGAAGTTGTTGCTCATCACGTACTCGGCCTGCAGTTCGCGGCCCTGCCCGGTGATGAAGTCGAGCTGGCCACAGCGCGGGTCGACCTCGGCCAGGTTCAGGGTGGGCGCGAACCAGCCGGCACGCATCATCTGGATGCTCACCCAGGCCTCGAACGCGCCACAGGCACCCAGCATGTGGCCGACGTAGCTCTTCAGCGAGCTGATCGGCACGCGGCTGCCGAACACCTGTGCGGTAGCCTGGGTCTCGGCGATGTCGCCGTGGTCGGTGGCGGTGCCATGGGCGTTGACGTAGTCGATCTGCGCCGCGTCCAGGCCGGCGTCCTCCAATGCCAGGCGCATGGCCTGGGCCATGGTGTCGGCACTGGGCTGGGTGACGTGCTGGCCATCGCTGTTGGTGCCGTAGCCGACCACCTCTGCAAGGATGGTGGCGCCGCGCGCCTGCGCGTGTTCCAGGTCTTCCAGGATCAGTGTGCAGGCGCCCTCGCCCAGCACCAGGCCATCGCGGCCGGCATCGAACGGGCGTGGCGTGGTCTGCGGCGCGTCGTTGCGCACGCTGGTGGCGAACAGCGTGTCGAACACCGCTGCAGCAGTGGCATCGAGCTGCTCGGCACCGCCGGC
>NZ_LEKR01000011.1:0-114231 GCF_001580555.1 Stenotrophomonas sp. DDT-1 | reverse complement strand
CCAGGCCTTCGGTGGCGATGGCCGGAATCATCACCTCGCACACCTCATCGGTGTACTCCTGTGCTTGGCGGCCCGGCGGAATCGCGTGTGCACCGAGGAAGGTGGTCACCACGTTGACCCGGCATTCCTCACCCAGCGCACGCGCAACCTGCAGTTGCTTGCGTTCGTCGGCCAGGGTCAGGCCGTAGCCGGACTTGATCTCGAGGGTTGTCACGCCCTCGGCGCGCATCGCCAGCAACCGTGGCCGGCTTTCGCGGGCCAGCTGCTCTGGCGTGGCGGCGCGGGTGGCGCGCACGGTGGAGACGATGCCGCCGCCGGCACGGGCGATCTCGGCATAGCTCACGCCCTGCAGGCGCTGCTCGAATTCGTTGGCGCGGTTGCCGGCGTAGACCAGGTGGGTGTGGCAGTCGATCAGGCCCGGCGAGATCCAGCGGCCTTCGCCGTCGATGCGGGTGGTCGGCTGCAGGTGGGCGTCGCTGCCGGCCGGGCCGACGTGGATGATGCGGCCGTCGGCGCAGGCCAGTACGCCATCGCGGATGACACCCAGCCCCTCGCCATCGAGGGTAATCAGGTGGACGTTGGACCAGAGGGTATCGACGTGCATGGCATCCACAACGCGGCTGTGCTTATATGTCTATACAATATAGGCGTCCATTTCGGGTTGTCCAGCCATGTCCGATTCGCGTTCCCCGCACAGTTTCCATGCCGCCCACGCCCTGCTGGCCGAGGGTTGGGCCCGCGATGTCCGCCTGCAGGTGCAGGACGGTCGTATTGCGGCGATCAGTACGGGGCAGGGCACCCAGCACGGCGACATCCGGGTCGGCATCCTGGTGCCGGGCCTGCCCAACCTGCACAGCCACGCGTTTCAGCGTGGCATGGCCGGCCTGACCGAGATCGGCGGCGGTGACGGTGACAGCTTCTGGAGCTGGCGCGAGCTGATGTACCGCTTCCTGGCCCATCTGCGTCCGGACGCGGTGCAGGCCATCGCCGCCCAGGCCTACATGGAAATGCTGGAAAGCGGCTTCACCCGCGTCGGCGAGTTCCATTACCTGCACCACGATGCCGACGGCCGCGCCTATGCCAATCGAGCCGAGATGAGTGCACGGATTGCCGCCGCCGCCGACCAGACCGGCATCGGCCTGACCCTGCTGCCGGTGTTCTATGCGCATGCCGATTTCGGCGGGGCGGCGCCGAATCCAGCGCAGCGACGCCTGATCCACGACATGGACGGCTTCGCGCAGCTGGTGGACGCCGCCAAGCCGGCATTGGCCGCGCTGCCCGACGCGGTGCTCGGCATCGCACCGCACAGCCTGCGTGCGGTCACCGGCGAGGAACTGAGTGCGTTGCTGCCGCTAACCGACGGCCCGGTGCACATCCATATCGCCGAGCAGGTGCGCGAAGTGGAGGCCTGCCTGGCCTGGAGCGGCCAGCGCCCGGTGCAGTGGCTGTACAACCATGCGCCGGTGGATGCGCGCTGGTGCCTGGTGCATGCCACCCACATCACCGATGACGAGCGCGCGGCCATTGTGGCCAGCCAGGCCGTGGCCGGCCTGTGCCCGATCACCGAGGCCAATCTGGGCGACGGCCTGTTCCCGATGCAGGCATTCGCGCGCGAGGGCGGACGCTTCGGCGTCGGCTCCGATTCCAATGTGCTGATCGACGCGGCCGAAGAACTGCGCCTGCTCGAATACGGCCAGCGGCTGACCTTGCGCGGGCGCAATGTACTGGCGCCGGATGCCACCCGCAGCACCGGTCGCTTCCTGTTTGAAGGTGCATTGCACGGTGGCGCACAGGCGCTGGGCGTGGCCGCTGGCCTGCAGGTCGGTGCCAGTGCCGACCTGGTCGAACTGGACGCCGCGCACCCGGCGCTGCAGGCGCGACAGGATGACGCATGGCTTGACAGTTGGGTGTTCGCCGCACGTAATGGCGCGCTGCGATCGGTCTGGCGCCATGGCCGCCAGTGCGTGGCCGAGGGCCGCCACCTGCAGCGCGAGGCGATCACCACCGCCTTCGCCGCCGCCCTGCGCGGCGTGCTGGGCTGATCGCCTCCGCCACCGGGACCTCATTACGTGAAGGCCAGCAAGTCCGCCACGCTCAACCAGCGTATCCGCAGCGATCTGGAAAGCCGCATCCTCAGCGGAGAGTGGGCGCCGGGCTTCCGTATTCCGTACGAGCACGAGTTGATGGAGCAGTACGGCTGCTCGCGGATGACGGTGAACAAGGTGCTGACCGCATTGGCCGAGAGCGGCATGATCGAGCGCCGCCGTCGCGCCGGTTCATTCGTGGCGCGGCAGCCGCCGCACCTGGAGCAGGTGGCGCTGGAGATTCCCGATATCGCGATGGAGGTCGGTTCGCGCGGCCATCAGTACGCGTACCGCCTGCTGCAGCGCGAGCTGCGCCTGGCCGACACCGGCAATGCCGGTGAAGTGGAGCTGGCCGGCAGCGAGAAGCTGTTGGCGATGCGCTGCCTGCACCTGGCCGATGGCCGTCCGCTGGCGCTGGAGCATCGCCTGATCAGTCCGGTGGGCGTGCCCGAGGTACTGAAAGTCGATTTCAGTACCACCGCGCCGGGCAGTTGGCTGCTGCAGAACGTGTCCTGGACGCGCGCGCAGCATCGCATCAGTGCCTGGGGTGCGGACACCGCCACGGCCAGGCTGCTGGACGTGAAACCGGGTACCGCCTGCCTGGTGATCGAGCGCCTGACCTGGCGTGGCGATCAGCCGATCACCCGCGTGCGCCAGGTATTCCTCGGCGACGCGTGGGACCTGGTCGCGCGCTTCGCGCCAGGGGCACGCTAGGGGTTCCTTCCACGCATGGCGGGGATCTACCAAGGGGGGGGCGCGATTGGGCTGAGCAGGGCCATGTAGCGCCGAGCCCATGCTCGGCTGCTGTTCGCGCGATGCGCGATGAGTCGAGCGTGGCTCAACTCTGCAAAGGCATCCACGCGTGGCGTGGGGATTCAGTAGATCCACGCCATGCGTGGATGCTGCCCCATCAATACGTAGCGCACTGCCGCCAGCGTACCGGCTCATCCACGCCGGGCCGGGCGTTGAGCTGGATGCGCACGTTGCGCAGGGCGGGGTAGTGCAGCACTTCCTCGCAGACCAGCGGCCAGACCTTTTCCAGTTCGCCGGTGCGGTTGATCGCCAGCGTCTGCCGGGTCAGCCAGACACCGCTGGCGATGCCGGGCTTGCCGGCCAGGGCCCGGGCCAGATCGGCCTGGAAGCGCTCCAGCGTGGCCGCATCCGGATTGGGATTGCTGCGCGCGTCGGCCGCCGGGGCGACGGCAGCCGCGGGTGCAGGGGCGGCCGGGAGCACTGCCGCGGTGCCCGCGGGTTCCGTCGCAGGCGCGGTTGAAGGCGTCGCCACCGCCGGTGCGGCAGCAACCGGCGCGGCCTCTTCCACACGCAGGCCCTGCAGGCCCAGGCCAACCAGCAGCCCCAGCGTTGCCGAACCCAGTGCGGCGATGGCGATGCGGCGCAGCGCTTCGTGGCGGGCGCTGGCGCGCACGCGCGCTTCGATGTCGCCGGGCAGGTAAGGCTGCAGCAACGGCCACAGGCGCGGGCCGTCCAGCACTTCAACCGCCTGCTTCTCGGCGGCGCTGCGGCCGTCGCGCTCGATGCGGCCTTCGGTCAGCAGCACGCCGCCCTTGGCCCCGGCCAGGCGCGCGGCCGCACCCAGCTCGTTCACTGCGGCGGTGCCGATGCGGTAGGCCAGGCCATGCTTGCACGACACCAGCCAGTGGTTGGGGCCATCGCTGAGCATGAAATCGCTGCTTGGCTCGCGGGCTTCTTCCGCCGGATCGATCAGCTCACGCAGGCCGCGCTGTTCGCGCAGCATGCGCTTGACCAGAACCGAGAATTCGCGCCAATGCATGCCCGCCAGGGCCTGCAGGCCGAGTTGCATCTCCTTCTGCCGCCGCTTGACCCACCACAGATAGACAACGGCCAGGGAACAGCTAAGCAGGGCCGACAGCAGGGCCAGGATCCAGGGGAGCATGCAGGAGTAGGGCGGAAGGGGCGAAAGCGGAGGACGACAGTGTAAAGGTCGCGGTGCCTGGCCGGGTCAGGATGTTCCTGACAGAAAGCGTGATGGAGCGCGCAGATCGGCGCACAGCGGGCACGAAAAACCCGCCAATCCTGAAGCCGTGAGGGGAGGGAACAAACGGCAGCCGAAGCGATTGGCGGGTTGCTCGCGATTGTCGACCAATTTTTATTGCGTTGCAACAATTGCGCTCAGGGCACGCTGTCCGGCGACTGATGGCTGCCCGGAGCAGGGGCGTCGGTGCCGGACGCGGCGCGGTTTTCCAGCTTGGCTAGGCGCGCGTGCAGGGCATCAATGCGGGCCTCCAGCGCGGTCACTTCGTCGGCGGTGGGTACATGCAGGCGCTTGAGTACGCCCTGCACCTGGTCATCGAAGGCCTTCTCCACCTTGTTCCAGGTGCCGGAGGCCTTCTCGCGGGCCTCGTCCAGCGAGGTCTCGACATTGTCACGCCAGCCCGGGCCCTGGTCGCCGTTGCGTTCACGGCGGCGAGCTTCCCAGGCTTCGCCTTCCTTCACCAGGCCATCGAAGAAGCGGCTGCCCTCGGCCTGGGCGCGACCCAGCGCACCCAACCCGGCCAGCCAGACCTGCTGGGCCGAATCGCTCAGCTTGCGCGAGAAGCGCTCGGCCTGGTCACTGAAAGAGGCATCGTCGTTGCGGCGGTCGTCGTTCTCGTAGTGGTTCATCGCACTTCCCGTGGGAGTTGGGCCTGCCCCCGAGAGTAGCGCGCACCGGCGTTGCACGGCCGTGACGGCCGCCGCCGGGGTTCAGCCCAGCTTTTCCTTCAGCACACGCTGGATCTCGCCTTCGACCATGCCCTTCATCGCCGACAGCAGGAAGCCCAGCTTGGCGGTTACGCGCACGGCACCCGGCTGCAGTTCGATCGCACCGTCCACGCCGCTGCCGGAGAAGTTCAGTACGTCGGCGGTCCAGGACGACTTCAGGCCAAAGCGCTCGGACAGCTTGGCAGCGACCTGTTCGATCGCGGCGCGCGCCTGTGCATCGGGCAGGGCGTGGGCGTGGCGGACATCGATGGTGGACATGCAGGCTCCTGGCGCAGGGCGGGGTAGGTCGAAGAGGGCAAGCATTGTGCGCATCAAGGGCCGCCGCGCCAAGCACTCATCGTGGGTTCTTCTTCGTTGGCGACCAACCTGCTAGGCTGCGCCGCGTGCAGAACCTGCTTGTTCACTTCAGTCAACAACAACAGCCCGACCAGCCCTTGCGGCCCGGGGTGCAGCGCATCGTGCGCCAGGCCAACGGCAGCGTGCGGCTCGGAGATCCCGGCCACGGCGCACTGCTGCTGGCCCAGTTCTGCATGGATGATCGCGGCCTCTGGCTGCAGGTCGGCAACGGCATCCGCGGCGTCCACGTCAACGGTCGCCCGGTACGCCGGATGGCCCTGCTGCGTGCAGGCGATGCGGTGTATGTGGATGGCGTGGAGATGGTCCTGCAGGGCGAGGTCGAAAGCCTGCTGCAGGCGCCTGCGCCGAAAACCGAAGATGGCAGCGACGAGCAGCAGCAGCGGCTGCTGCGCGGTGTCGGCGGCCTCCATCATGGCCGCAGCTTCACCCTGTCGCGGGCCCGCCTGATCGGGCGTGGCAACGAGGCCGACATCGCCATCGATGACCCGGCTTTTGCCGAGCAGCATGCCCGCGTGGAAGTGCACGGCGAACGCGTGCTGCTGCGCGACCTCGGCAGTGCCGACGGCACCCGCGTCAATGGCGTGGCCGTGCGCCATTGCTGGCTGCAGGCCGGCGACCAGGTGGTGTTCGATGGCCAGCACCGTTTCGTGCTGGAAGTGCCGCATGATCCGCGTCGGCGGTCGTTGCCGGTCGAGGACGAGTCGGGCGAGGACGTGGAACAGGCGCCGGTGCTGCCGGTTGCGCCGCGCAGGGTGCGGCGCTGGCCGTGGCTGCTGGTCAGTGCGCTGCTGCTGGCCGCGCTGCTCAGCCTGCTGCTCTGGTTCGGCGCGCGCTGACGGTAGTGCCGGCCGCTGGCCGGCAACCGCCGCCCCTGAATCCGTGAGGTTGCCGGCCAGCGGCCGGCACTACCCGGTCGCGTTGCCGATGGATTCCAATGAAACCAAATTTCCCTTGCCGCACAAGGCCGCAAGGCTGGTGCACTGCGGCATACTAGGGGTCTTGCCCCACAGGTGTGACATGACGCGCGCGTTCAACTTCAGTGCCGGCCCTGCGACCTTGCCGGAATCGGTCCTGCGCCAGGCGCAGGCGGAAATGCTGGACTGGCACGGGTCCGGCGCTTCGATCGTGGAAATGAGCCATCGCGGCGCGGAATTCATGTCCGTGGCCGCCGAGGCCGAGGCCGACCTGCGTCGCCTGCTCGATATCCCGGAGGACTATGCGGTGTTGTTCCTGTCCGGTGGTGCCACCACCCAGCAGGCGCTGATCCCGCTCAACTTCGCCGCCCCCGGCCAGCGTGCCGACTACGTGGTCAGTGGCCACTGGGGCAAGACCGCGGTCAAGCAGGCCGGTGTCTACGTCGACGTCAACATCGCCGCCAGCAGCGAGGCCGATGGCTATCGCACGCTGCCGCCGCGCGCCGATTGGCAGCTCTCGCCGGATGCCGCCTATGTGCACATCACCGCGAACGAGACCATCCACGGCGTCGAGTTCCGTGATGTGCCCGATACCGGCAATGTGCCGCTGGTGGCCGACTTCAGCTCGTCCATCGCCAGCGAGCCGCTGGACGTGCGCCGCTACGGTGTGATCTATGCCGGCGCGCAGAAGAACCTGGGCCCGGTCGGCATCGCGGTGATGATCATCCGCCGCGATCTGCTCGAGCGCAGTGGCCAGCCGCGCGCGGACATCTTCGATTACCGCTCGCATGTCGCCCGCGATTCGATGCTCAACACCCCGCCGACCTGGAACTGGTACCTGGCCGGCCTGGTGTTCAAGTGGATGCTGGCCGAGGGCGGCGTGGCCGAGTTCGCCAGGCTCAATGCCGCCAAGGCCGCGCTGGTGTACGGCGCCATCGACGGCTCCGGCGGCTTCTACCGCAATGAGGTTGCACACGCGGCCCGTTCGCGGATGAACATCCCGTTCTTCCTGCCCAACGCCGATCTCGATGCCCGCTTCGTGGCCGAGGCCAAGGCCGCTGGCCTGCTGGCGCTGAAGGGACACAAGGTCGTCGGTGGCATCCGTGCCTCGCTCTACAACGCCATGCCGCTGGCCGGGGCCGAGGCGCTGGTCGCCTTCATGGCCGATTTCCAGCAGCGTCACGGCTGAGCAATGAACGGCGCGCACCGTCGGGTGCGTGCCCCGCAACAAGGAATTCCGATGGCAAGCAGCAAATCCAGCAAGAAGGCGCCGAAGAAGGCCGAACCGGCCAATGAAAGCGTGCCCACCAAGGCGAAGGGCAAGGCCAAGGCCGCCTCGAACCCGGCACCCACCCTGGCGCCGCTGGCGCTGGCCGATGTGCGCTCGAAGATCGACCAGATCGACCGCGACATCCAGAGCCTGATCGCCGAGCGCGCGCGCTTCGCCCATCAGGTCGGCAAGGCCAAGGGCAAGCTCGCCGCCGCCGTCGACTACTACCGCCCCGAGCGCGAAGCGCAGGTGCTGCGCATGGTGGTGGACCGTAACGAAGGCCCGCTCAGCGATGAACTGCTGGTGCACGTCTACCGCGAGATCATGTCGGCCTGCCTGGCCCAGCAGGAGCCGCTGAAGATCGGCTACCTCGGCCCGGAAGGCACCTTCAGCCAGCAGGCGGTGCTCAAGCACTTCGGCCGCTCCGCGCTGGGCCTGCCGATGGCCAGCATCGAGGAGGTGTTTCAGGAAGTGGAAGCGGGCAACGCCGATTTCGGCGTGGTGCCGGTGGAGAATTCGGGGCAGGGCACCATCCAGATCACTCTGGACATGTTCCTGACCTCCAACCTGAAGATCTGTGGCGAAGTGGAACTGCGCGTGCAGCAGTACCTGATGTCGCGCAGCGGCCGCATCGAGGACATCGAGCGCATCTACGCGCACCCGCAGTCGTTCATGCAGACCTCGGCGTGGCTGCGCGCGAACCTGCCGAAGGCCGAAAAGATTCCGGTGTCGAGCAATGCCGAAGGTGCGCGTCGTGCGCGCAACGCCGACGACGCGGCGGCCATCGGCGGCGAGAGCGCCGGCCATGTGTACGGCCTGAAGAAGGTGGTCACCAAACCGATCCAGAACGATGCCGACAACACCACCCGTTTCCTGGTGGTGGGCCGCAACATTTTCCCGACCTCCGGCCACGACCGTACCTCGGTGCTGGTGTTCATCCATGACAAGCCCGGTGCGCTGTTCGACGTGCTCAGCCCGTTCGCCCGCCACGGCATCAGCATGAACCGCATCGAGTCGCGGCCGTCACACCACGGCAAGTGGGAGTACGGTTTCTTCATCGACCTGGCCGGCCACATCGACGACGCGCCGATGCAGGCTGCGCTGGCCGAACTGGAAGCGCACTCGGCGCAGATCAAGGTGCTGGGCTCCTATCCGGTGGCCGTGCCCTGAGTGCTGCTGCGGCGGCAACAGCCGCCGCTCCCTGATGCATCGCCGGCGCTGCCGGTGTTTACGGAATGATCGAACGATGAGCAACGCGCAACACTGGATAGCCCGCAAGGGCCAGCCGCTGCAGGGCAGCCTGACCATTCCCGGCGACAAGTCGGTCTCGCACCGCTCGGTGATGTTTGCCGCGCTGGCCGATGGCACCTCGCACATCGAGGGCTTCCTGGAAGGTGAGGACACCCGTGCCACGGCGCGCATCTTCAGCCAGCTGGGGGTGCGCATCGAAACGCCCAGCCCGTCGCAGCGCGTCGTGCACGGCGTCGGCATCGATGGCCTGAAGGCGCCGGATGCACCGCTGGATTGCGGCAATGCCGGTACCGGCATGCGCCTGCTGGCCGGCCTGTTGGCGGGCCAGTCGTTCGACTGCACGCTGATCGGCGATGAATCGCTGTCCGGCCGCCCGATGCGCCGCGTCACTGGCCCGCTGTCGCAGATGGGCGCAAGGATCGACACCCAGGACGACGGCACACCGCCGCTGCACGTGCATGGTGGCCAGACGCTGCACGGCATGGATTTCGCCTCGCCGGTGGCCAGCGCGCAGGTCAAGTCGGCGGTGCTGCTGGCCGGGCTGTATGCGCAGGGCGAAACCAGCGTGACCGAACCGCACCCGACCCGCGACTACACCGAGCGCATGTTGTCCGCATTCGGCGTGGACATCGCGTTTTCGCCGGGCAAGGCCCGCCTGCGCGGTGGCCAGCGCCTGCGCGCCACGGATATCGTGGTGCCCGCCGATTTCTCCTCGGCCGCGTTCTATCTGGTCGCCGCCAGCATCATTCCCGGTTCCGAGCTGCGCCTGAAGCAGGTCGGCCTGAATCCGCGTCGCACCGGCCTGCTGCACGCGCTGCGCCTGATGGGTGCGGACATCACCGAAGAGAACCCGGCAGAACAGGGCGGTGAACCGGTGGCCGACCTGGTGGTGCGCTACGCCCCGCTGAAGGGCGCACGCATTCCGGAAGAACTGGTGCCGGACATGATCGACGAGTTCCCGGCGCTGTTCGTGGCCGCCGCGGCCGCCGAGGGCCAGACCGTGGTGAGCGGTGCGGCCGAACTGCGAGTGAAGGAATCCGACCGCCTTGCGGCGATGGCCACCGGCCTGCGTGCTCTGGGCATGCAGGTGGACGAAACCGAGGATGGCGCCACCCTGCACGGCGGCGTTCGGCTGGGGAGTGGCACCATCGAAAGCCACGGTGACCACCGTATTGCCATGGCGTTTGCCATTGCCGGCCAGATCAGCGACGGCGAAGTGCGTATCAACGACATCGCCAACGTCGCCACGTCCTTCCCGGACTTCGACGGCCTGGCGCGCAGCGCCGGCTTCAACCTGGCCTGATCGGCCGATCAGGTTTTCGGGTAGGTGCCAACCTCGGTTGGCACGCTTCTCCACATAAAAGGACGGAGGCCGAAGCCTCCGTCTAAACATCACGAACCCCTCGTCCGCGATCAACGCTGTCCGGTACGGAAATCCACCGGGACCCGCACCACACTGGCCACTGCACGGCCTTCATGCATCGCCGGCTGGAACTTCCAGTTCTGCACGGCGCTCAGCACCGCACGATCCAGGTCACGGCTGCGCTCGCCGCTGCGCGAAACAATCGCAGCATTGGTGACCTGGCCGCGGGCATCGACATTCAGGCTTGCGATCACGCTGCCCTGCACGCCATTGCGCAGCGCGGCAGCGGGGTAGGTCGGCTTGCTGTTGCCTGCCAGCGGGCGCGCCTCGCGATTGCGTACGGCAGGGGTGGCCTTGCGCTGGTTGCCGGCCGCTGCGGCATGGCGTGCCGCAGGCTGCTGTACGTCGGCGACCGGCGCCTGCTCGGGCGCGGGCAGCATGCGCTCGCCGACCGGTGCCGGCGCCACGTCTTCCTGGTTCGAGTGACGCAGCCAGAGCAGCGCGGCGGCAAACATCGCCACGATCAGCGCGATCCACATCCAGGGCGACGTGGGCTTGTGCTGTTCGCTGGCGTCCTGCGGCAGCTGCGGCGAATGAAGGTCTTCGTGGGTGGTGGCGGTCATCGCGAACTCCTTCCGTCAATTGGACGACGGGAGAGAGTGTTGCGCGGGCCAGTGGCGTGAAGTGTCAGCGTTGCGTCAACGCAACCGGCAGGGTTCAGTTTGCCTGCCGGGAAACGTTCAGTTACTGGGTCTTGAAGTCGAACGGCACTTCAATGCTGCCCGGTACGGCCTGGCCGTTGCTCTGTGCCGGGGTGAAACGCCAGCGGCGCACCGCATCGGTCGCGGCACGGTCGAGCTCGCGTGAGCCGCTGCGCTGGATCACCGTGGCATTGTTCGGATAGCCGGTGGCATCCACATCCACGCGCACAACCACACTGCCGGTCTCGCCGGCGCGCAGCGCGGCGGCCGGGTAGGCCGGCGGTGGCGACTGGCCGGCAATCGGCATCGGCTGGCTGTTGCCCGTGGCAGCCGGCGCGGGAGCCGGTGCGGCCGGGGCCGCTTCGGCGACGGGCGCCGGCGGTGGCGGCGGGGTTTCGACCAGCTTCGGGGCTTCCTCCTCGACCGGGGCCGGCTTGGCATCGGGCATGTCGCTGGAACCGGCGGCCGCCGCCAGCGGTTCGGGCAGCGGTTCCACCTGCGCCGTCTCCTGCGGGGTCTGTGCGGCCGGGTCGGCGCGGAAGAATTCCTTGTCGCGACCGGTGAACCAGACCAGCACGAACAGCAGCACGCCCACGCCGAAGGCGATGCCCGCGATCTTCAGGGCGTTGCGCGGGATATGCACGGTAAACGACTTGGCGGACGGCGAGCGGGGTGCAGACATGGACCGGACCAGTACGGAATGCCCCGATTCTGCCACGGCGGGAATGAACCGGGCGGCAGAAATCCGTATAACAAGCGATAATCCCATCCCTGATACCCACCACGACACCTGCCATGCTTGATCCAGCCTTGCTCCGCCACCAGCCCGCCGACCTCGCCGAACGCCTGCGCACCAGCCGTGGCTTCGAGCTCGACGTGTCTGCCTTGGAGTCCCTGGAGGCCGATCGCAAGCGCATCCAGGTGCGGACCCAGGAGCTGCAGAGCCTGCGCAACAGCCGTTCCAAGGCCATCGGCCAGGCCAAGGCCAAGGGCGAGGACGTGTCGGCCATCATGGCCGAGGTCGCCGCCTTCGCCGACGAGCTGAAGGCCTCGGAAGTGGCGCTGGACGAGCTGCGCGAGAAGATCGAAGCGATCTCGATGGGGATCCCGAACCTGCCGGCCGATGACGTGCCAGCCGGTGCTGACGAGAACGACAACGTCGAGCAGGCGCGCTGGGGAACCCCGCGCCAGTTCGATTTCAAGGTGCTCGACCACGTTGAACTGGGCGCCCGCAATGGCTGGCTGGACGGCGAGACCGCGGCCAAACTGTCCGGTTCGCGCTTCACCGTCCTGCGCGGCCCGATCGCGCGCCTGCACCGCGCCCTGGCTCAGTTCATGGTCGACCTGCACACCGGCGAGCACGGCTACGAGGAAACCAACGTGCCGCTGCTGGTCAACGCCGATTCGCTGCGCGGCACCAGCCAGCTGCCGAAGTTCGAGGACGACCTGTTCAAGACCGCCGTGGGCGACTCCACGCGTTACCTGATCCCGACGTCGGAAGTGCCGCTGACCAACATCGTGCGTGACGAGATCGTCGACGCCGAGCGTCTGCCGCTGCGCATGACCGCTCACTCGATGTGCTTCCGTGCCGAGGCCGGCAGCGGCGGCCGCGACGTGCGCGGCATGATCCGCCAGCACCAGTTCGAGAAGGTCGAGCTGGTCTCGATCAGCCGCCCGGAAGACAGCGACGCCGAGCACCAGCGCATGACCCGCTGTGCCGAAGTGGTGCTGGAAAAGCTGGGCTTGCCGTACCGCAAGGTGCTGCTGTGCACCGGCGACATGGGCTTCTCGGCGGTGAAGACCTACGATCTGGAAGTCTGGCTGCCGTCGCAGGAGACTTACCGCGAGATCTCCTCGTGCTCGAACTGTGGTGACTTCCAGGCCCGCCGCATGCAGGCGCGCTGGCGCAACCCGGCCACCGGCAAGCCTGAGCTGGTGCATACCCTGAACGGCTCGGGCGTGGCGGTTGGCCGTGCGATGATCGCGGTGATGGAGAACTACCAGAACGCCGACGGCAGCATCACCGTGCCGGAGGCCCTGCGCCCGTACATGGGCGGCCTGGAAACCATCGCCTGACAGCCGGCGCTCAGTGTCCTGTAGAGCCGAGCCTATGCTCGGCTGCTCCTGCCCATCGCGGGCCGCATTGTTTCTATCGGCGCTCCGCGCGCCGCCGCCCGAGCATGGGCTCGGGCGCTACGGGGCTTCTGAAACCCGCAGCTTCTCCAACGGCACCCATCCAGGTTCGCCCGTCTCCGGCACGCACCACGCCCAGCCATTGAGCGTGTGCTGCCCGCGCAGCACCTGCCCGGGATCCACATCCAGTTCACGCGCGCAGTAATCTTCCGTGGCAAACGCGCCACCCTGCGCATCGCGACCGATCACCGGCGCCGGCACGAAACCGGGCTGCTGCCCTTCGGCTTGGCACAGGAACCAGTCTTCCCAGCCCTCCGGGCCTTCATAACGTTCGCCCACCACCAGCGCCTGGCCACGGCGCAGGGTGATCGGGTGCGGAAATTCGCTGCGGTGCGCAGCCGTCACGATGTAGTTCATGCCCCCAGCCTAGCGCGTCGCAAAAGAAAACGGCCCCGCACAGCGGGGCCGCCAGGGTGGGCCGGGATGGGGGAGGGGATCCCGGCCCGCGTTCAGCGCCCAGACGAGGAGAGAGGGGCGCCGAACGTTGGAACGCGTTATGCGGCGACGGGTTCGGCCGCTTCGTGCGACGGCAGTGCTGCCAGCGCACCGGCGATGGCGTCTTCACGGTGCTGCGGCGAATAGGCGATGCCCTCGGCGCGCACGAATTCGACCTCGTTGATGCCCATGAAGGCGAACACCTGGCGCAGGAACGGCTCCTGGAAGTCGGCCGGCGAGTCGGTGTAGATGCCGCCACGGCTGCTGGCGATGATCACCCGCTTGCCACCGGCCAGTCCCACCGGGCCGTTCTCGGTGTACTTGAAGGTGCGGCCGGCCACGGCCACGCGGTCGATCCAGGCCTTCAGCGTGGACGGAATGCTGAAGTTGTACATCGGCGCGCCGATCACCACGATGTCGGCGTCCAGGAACTGCTGCATCACCTGTTCAGCATCGGTCGCCTCGGCCGCGTCGGTCCTGGCCAGCGAGCTGCTGCGCAGATGCGGTACCGGATTGGCGTCAAGATCGCGATAATCGACCTGCAGGCCATCAATCTGGCTGGCGAAGCGGGCGACCACGGCGGCCGACAGCTGGCGCGAGACGGAGTTGTCGCCAAGCACGCTGGCGTCGAGATGCAGAAGCTTCATGGCAGTCACCTGTGTTCTGGGAGGAAGGGGCGGGGGGGCCCCGCCGACGGAGAGAACGATAGGTTGTTGCAAAGGCGGAATAAAGGTGATTGAATGCCACGTATTGTTCTAGATATGGAACTCGGGTATGCATGACCTGAATGACCTGTACTACTTCGCGATGGTGGTCGACCACGGCGGATTCGCCGCCGCCGAGCGCGCACTGGGTATTCCCAAGTCGCGCCTGAGCCGCCGCATCAGCCAGCTGGAAACCGACCTGGGCGTACGCCTGCTGCAGCGCTCCACGCGCCGTTTCGCGGTCACCGACGTCGGCACCAGCGTGCATCGCCATGCGCAGACGATGCTGGCCGAGGCCCAGGCCGCCCGCGAAGTGGTGGACCGCCTCAGCGCGGAGCCGCGCGGCGTGGTGCGCGCCAGCGTGCCGGTGTCACTGGCGCAGATGCAGCTTCCCAAGCTGCTGCCCAAGTTCCTTGAGCAGTACCCGAAGGTGCGCCTGCAGCTGAACATCAGCAACCGCCGCGTGGATATCATCAATGAAGGCTACGACGTCGCCCTGCGCGTGCGTTCGCGCCTGGACGACGACGGCAGCCTGGTGATGCGCAGCTTCGGCCAGGTGCAGGAACTGCTGGTGGCCAGCCCCAAATACCTGGACCGCGCCGGCCGCCCCAAGGACCCGGAAGAGCTCACCCAGCATGTCACCCTCAGCATCAGCGAAGACGAAGCCCGCCAGCGCTGGGAACTGCATGGCCCGGAAGGCGAAGTGCGCCGGGTCGACCTGCAGCCGCGCGTGGCTGGTTTCGACTTCCCGCTGCTGCAGAGCATGGTGAAGGACGGTTTCGGCATCACCATGCTGCCGGAGACCGTGTGCGCCGATGCCGTGCGCAATGGCGAGCTGGAAGTGGTGCTGCCGGACTGGTCGTTGCCGCAGGGCGTGTGCCACGCCGTGTTCGCCTCGCGCCGCGGGCTGTTGCCGGCGGTGCGCGTGTTCATCGACTTCCTGGCCGAACATCTGCCGCCGCAGCTGGAGGCCTCGCGCCTGGATTGCGGTGGCGCCTGTGAGAAGGCCAAGGAGCGGATCAAGGCCAGTGCGCTGGGTGCGCTGGCGGTGGACGCGGGCTGAGAGGTCTTGAAGGCAGCGCCGGGCGATGTCCGGCGTTGCTGTTCTACGGCGAAGGCTCCACCGTGCCGGATGCGGAGGGCAGGGGCATGGTGGTCTTGGGCAAATGCCCGTCACGTGCGAGAATACGCCGCTGCCCGGGCGACCGGGACCCGATTGGAGAGATGGCCGAGCGGTTTAAGGCACCGGTCTTGAAAACCGGCGAAGGGTCAAACCTTCCGTGGGTTCGAATCCCACTCTCTCCGCCAATCCTTAGTAAGTGTTTGTTTTTAAACGACATTTTTTAAGGTCTTGAAGGGCGGCTTGGGGCACAAATCGGGGCACAACTCCGATGCGATTACCAAGCTATCTCACTCGCTCTTCCACAGGTCGTTACCAGTTTCGCATGCGCGTTCCGACGGACATGCGCGGTATCGTCGGCAAACCTTTCGTCAAGCATCCCTTGGGCATCCAACTGCATAGCGCAAGAGTGGCTGCCTTGGCCATCGCGCAGCGTTATGCTCAAGCATTCGATGCCATCAGGGATGGGTGCATGACCAAGAAGGGACTCACGGTTGAGGATGTTCTGCGCAGCGTCGCGGAGAACGGCTCCCGGCGTTATGAAATTGACTTGCCGGGCTTCCGTCTTCGGACCACGGATGCGGCCGACCATGCTCGAGCAATGGAGGCGCTGGAAGAAATCGGCAAGTTCCACTTCCGTGATGCGGGTGCAGTTCCGGCGGCGGCTGGGCCAAACCCGTTGGAATCAGCGGCGGCGCAGCCCCTGCCATCTGAGACCATCAGCCTGATCGATGCGAAGCGAATCTGGCAGGATAAAGTCGCCGCCGAGGACATCGAGGTCAAAACGGTCGGCATCAAACTGCTTCCCGTGACAGAGCTGATCGAGTTCTTGGGCGCCGAGCGCGAGCTGCACACCATCACGCGGCCTGAGATGGCCCGCTTCTACGACCATTTGGCCAAGCGCGGGTTAACGCGTTCTACGCTCAACAATCGCCAGAGCTACCTCGCAGGAAAGAGAGGATTCTTCACTTGGGCAATGGCTTCAGGCTACGTGCTCAAGGGAGACAATGTCGCCGCAGGTCACGTCAGCGTTTCGATGGCGGAGAAGCGCAAGCGCAGAAAATTTGGCTTCCAGGCCTTTACCTTGGATCAGGTTCATCAACTCTTCGCGCCTGATAGCTTCAAGCAGCTTTCAACGGGAGCGCGCTGGGCGGCTTTGTTGGGCCTGTATACGGGCGCCCGGGCAGGTGAGGTGGGGCAGCTGTTTACCCTCGACGTCAAGGAAGAGGAGGGAATCCCGTGCATACGGTTTACCGATGAGGGGGAGGATCAGCGATTGAAGACCGATGTTTCCAATCGGGTCGTCCCGTTGCATCCCGACCTGATCAAGCTTGGTTTCTTGGACTACGTCGCCGAACGAAGGGAGAGCGGGGACTGGCGATTGTTTCCGCAGGCTGACAGTAAGGCGAAGAATGGTGCGGGGAACTGGATATCGAAGGCGTTCAGCTACTACCTCCAAAAGCACAGTGGTGGGTGGTCGAAAGCGAAACGTGGTTTCCATAGTCTCCGAAAGACCGTGATTCAGGAGATGCAGGGCAGCGGTGTGGCCTCTGAGATGCGAGCCCAAATCGTCGGCCACGAATTGGACGACGAACACCACGCGACTTACAGCAGGCCCTTTACGGTGAGTGAGAAGCTCAACGGTGCCGGAGGAACGCCAGCTTTGGGTGTCCTAGATTACGGAATCGACCTGGAGGCGCTGCGCACCCTGCCGGCGCGCAAGGTCGGGCGGCGAAGCAGCAATGCTGCCGCGCGCTCTTCAAAGGTCGGCCGTAAGGGGAGCGAGCCGAACTAATGGCCCTTACTGCTGCTGATGCTTACCGCCGCGCCATCGATCGCTTTCTCGGCAAGCTCTCTGGCACCGAAAACGTGGGCCAGATGGAGAAGAAGATCGCAGACCATTTGCGCCTAGCGAAACAGCGGCCCAAGGTGGACGTGGCGTTGAGCTTCAATGAGGCCGCTGGGGTGTTGGCGATCAGCACGGCCCAATTGCAACACCTCTTGAAGGAACACTCCCCAAAAGGGACGCTGTTCACGGTGAAGGGAACTCGCAAGCGCTCGACCACCCTTGTTCCGTTGATGGCCTGGGCAGCCGAGCTCAAGGCTAAGGGCCTGTGGAAGCCGTTGAGCGAACGGGGCGTTGCGATCGACACCCTCCTAACTGCAGAACTGCCGTTTCTGGTGGCCAAAGGGTCCAAGGCTAAGCAGTTCTTCCTGGAGCCACTGACTGACCAACCCATCAGCGATGCGTTAATTCGCCAGCTCCAAGCATTGGGCGTGCAAATCGGGCTTGGGATTCGGGTCTGCACGCTGACCGAGGCCTTCGCCCAGCCTTGGCAAAACCCTGACGTCAAGCGCCAGTGGGTGGACGCATTCAACAACGCAGCCCAAGCCCAGGCCAGCCGTCTGCGGGACCTGGCTCAGCAGCTCGACGCCTCGCGAGCTGGGGTGATCGAACAAGCGCTGCACGAACGCCTGCAGCCGGCGCCTCCAAAGATGCCCGACAAGCGCAATGGGCGAATGTAACGGCTGCTAACGGATATTGGAGGCCTCCAATATCCGTATCGATGGAGGCTCTCAGTTCGGATGATTACTCCAACGCCTCGGTGGTCGGGGCGATGGAGCAAGCCGATGGGCCTCGATATGTATGCGGTCAAGACCCGCACTGATGTGCGAGATCGCACTCAAGAACTATTTTTCTACTGGCGAAAGCATCCGAACCTTCATGGTTGGATGTTCAAGTTGCACAGTGCTAGGACGGGGCAGGTTGATCCCTTCGATTTCAACCAAGTTCCCGTATTCCTTGGATTGGACGATCTTGATGCGTTGGAACAGGCTGTGCTGAACGATGATTTGCCTTATACCCAAGGCTTCTTCTTCGGTGAATCGGATCCCGATCGAGCTGAAGAAGATCTGGACTTCATTGCGCAGGCCCGCGCATTGATCAACGACGGTTGGGACGTGTTCTACAACTCTTGGTGGTAACCCGCCGCCAGCAGCGCCTCTCGGGCTGGTTCAAGCCCAACTCCCAAAACCCATTCTTCAACGCGGCAACGCAGCCGTGCTGACGGAGCCTTGCCTGGAGAATCCTCATGCAGCCCAAGTCCAACGTTCTGCCGTTCAACGCAGCAACCCGCTCCAAGCGCCTCGTAGCGGCTAAACCCACCCGGCTCACCTCCGTTTGCTACAAGGCAAGCGACAAGGCCCACACGAGCGTCGATTGGTATACCCCGCCTGCCATCGTCAGGGCGCTGGGGGGAAGGCGCGGCTTTGACCTCGATCCTTGCACGCCCGAAGACCCGTCGCGGCTGCCCGCACCCACGGCCAGCCGGATGATCCCGCCGAGCCAGGACGGCTTGGCTACGCCGTGGCCCAAGCAGGCATTCGTGTGGATGAATCCGCCTTACGGAAAAGGGATTGAGAAGTGGTTGAGCAAGCTGGCCAACCACCCCGGCGGCGGTATCGCCCTGGTGCCGGTCAACATGGAGACGGGATGGATGCACGACTGCGTGCTTTCCCACCCCAACGCGACGGCGATCCTGTTCACCCGTGGGAGGCTGAGGTTTGTGCGTCCCGACGGAACCACCGGCACGGCAGCGCCGTCGGGATCGTTGGTGGTGACTTACGGCAAGCGCGCCGCCGATCACCTTCAGCAAGCGCAGGCGAGCGGTGCGTTGCACGGGAAGTTCTTTGCCATCCAGCGGGTAGGGCAGGTGGCCACGGCGAACCAGGAGAGCTCCAATGGCTGATCGCTGGAACGTTGTTGTCTTGGGCCGCGCGACGGCCGAATTGGAAATCCGAATCGACGCGGACTCAGAGGCGGCAGCCTTGGAGATTCTGAACTCGATGGGAGTGGCTGACATTCATGCCGGTGGCTGGCGTACCGAGTTGGAGGAGATCTACGGCTTTGTGGAGGTCATCAGCCCCGATGGTTCCGAACGCGAAGATCTCAACTGGCCTTGTCCAACCATGCGCCACCACCTCAACTATTAGGAGGAGCCGATGGGAACTTACGAATTCGTCGTCCGGGGTGACTACTTGGTGAGCAAGGTGATTGAGGTCTTTGCCCAGACCCAGTCCGAGGCAATGGAGGCATTCGCGCGACTGTCCTTGGCGGAGTTGGATGCCATCGATTGGCACCATGGCGCCCTTACGATTGAAGAACACGTGGTGGTGACGGAGGTGGAAAGCGGGAGGGAGTTTCAGCATCCGTTCTTGACCGATCGCAAGCGCGAGCAACTGGAGTGTTTGGCCGAAAATGAGTAGGAACTTCCGGCTGCTGGTCTTCCACTAGCCAGCAGCGATCGAAGGCCAGCAGGAAGACCAGTAGTGCAAGGTCGTTGAATCCCAAGGGATTTCTGCGACTAAAAGTGCGCTGCTGGCTTGCTGGCTTTCGATTCAACTCCCCTGTGCAAATGCGTCCAAATCGCATGGAAAGTGTTGGTATCTCAAATTTCAAAACCGATTCTTTTTTGACCCAGCAGACCAGCGGAACGGTTTTCTATGAATGCAAAGCTTTTGGAATCAAGGGTTTGTAGCTGCTGGTCTTCCTGCTGGTCTTCCTGCTGGTCTTCTCTTTCTGCTGGCTAATGGAAGACCAGCAGGGAAGGGAAAGCCAGCAGAACAGGGCTTCCGGAAAAAGTGCGAGAGATTCCGCAGTTTTCGTGTTTAGTCAAAAACCGTGGGTTGCGGAAAGCTCCTGGAGTGGTTGAGTGGAAGTGTCCCCCATGTGGGACACACCAAACCTTTCACCTTCGGAGTTGCCACCGTGAACGCCGCCACCCATCCCTCGTCGCCGCCGACTTACAGCATCCGCGCCAGCGTGAAAAAGCACGTTCGGATCAAACGCCCCTTGGCCGAACGCCTTCGTCTCGCCGCGGCCGAAAACGAGATGACAGAGAGCGAGTTCATTCGCCGCGCCTTGGAAACCGCTCTCCCGCGCGCTGCCTGAGCAAGCCTGTCCCCCCACAACGACAAACCCCCACCGGCCAGGGCGAGGGTTTGAGAGGAGCCAACAACAATGTCTACAACCAATGTGTCCCCAAAAGGGAAGGCTGTCAACCCGACGACGGAAGAGCCAAGCAACATCGTGCCATTCGAAGCGTCGCGCTTCCTGGGTGCGGAAGCCTCCGCCCGCAAGGTCAACCTGGAGGCAGAGGAGCACAAGCAGCTCTACCGCCACTCGGTTGATCGAGAGGGCCAGCGCAAGCCACCGTCGCTCCCCATCCTGTTTGCCCGCCGCACCACCGAATGCGTCGATCGCTTGTGGGCGTGCCAAGCCACCAGCGGCACCGGCGAGATCGTACACCATTGGAACGGTACCTACTGGCAAGCGATCAGCGACGCGGAAGGTGTGGGTGTGGCATCCGATTGGATCGACCGCAACGCCGATTTCGCGGGCAGCCCCAAGCTCGCCAAGGACTGCTGGGACATGGCTTCCCTTCGGCTGCGCCAGAAAAACCCCATGCCAGCCCAAGCCAAGCGGGCCATCGTGCCGGTGGCAGACGGCTACGTGGAAATCCTTCCCGGCGGTTTCCATGTGCTCGCTCCTGATCCCGCCTTGGGCATGACCCACGCGGTCAGGGTGGCCTGTGGTGGCAGGCAGGGCCATGCATACAAGCCCCAGCCTTTGCCGGCTGACTCGCGATTCGCCAAGTTCCTCCGCCAAGCCCACGACGACCCGCGCGTCATCGACCTGCTCCAGGAGCAGTGCGGCATGACCCTGTTGCCGGGTGTCTACAGCCAGGCCGCCTGGTGGCACGGCGTCGCAGGTTCTGGCAAATCCACCCTGGCGGAAATCGTGGAAGCGATGCACCGTCAGGTGGCCCGCTGCAACCTTGAAACTTTGGGCGACCGCTTCAGCCTGGAACCCATGATTGGCGCCAGCCTGATCCTGGTGGACGAAGTGGAGTGCGAGAAGTGGGCCGAAGGTCGGTTCAAGACGATGGTCTCTGGCAATGGCATTGGCATCGACCGGAAGAACCAGAAGCAGCTGGCGAGCTACCATTCCACGGCCAAGTGGATCATCACGTCCAATTCGGCCCCCTTCATCCGCGACAAGAGCAACGGGGTGTGGCGCCGCCTCACCGTCGTGCACTGGAAGAAGGCGGTACCGGTCAACCAGCACGACCCTGATCTGGTCAAGAACATCCTGGCAGAGGAAGGCCAGCTTGTGCTGGACTGGATGCTCGAAGGCGCCCGACGCATCGTGGCCCGTGGTAGGGCGTTGTCCGACACCGACGCCGACATGCCCGAAGCCGTGCGCGCAGCGAAGCTGGCCGCCCGCCATGGCAGCGACCAGGTCATGGCTTGGGCTCAAGCCGAGCGCGTGGTGCGCATTGAGACGGATGAGTGCACGCTTTCCATGCGGCAGGTCTACGAGAACTACAAAAACTGGGGCTACCGACAAGGGCTGGCGGACATCGATCTCCTCACCGGTCGCCAGTTCTGGCGAGGCTTGAAAGAGATGGGCCTGGACGACGGCGCCCGCTCGAACCGTCGCATCAATGGCAAACAGGAAGAATGCGTGCGCCTGCGAATCAACGGAGCAGCCACCGTCGGCGAGGCCTGTGGCGATCTGCCGTTGAGATCATCGGCGACCGTGACAGCACTGCGCGTGGCGCAGGAGCGCTCTCAGTCTTTGGAGCCTTGGGAAACCGATGTGACGCCCACCCTCGAACAGCAAGGGGCTCGGCAGGAAGAGATAGAGCGTCGATTCGACCGCTTGAGCGCTCAGCAGCAGGCGGCTGAGATGGGAGCTCTCCATGCCGATGCGTTGAGGGAGGAGGCAGGGCGCACCAGAGCCAAGGCAATCCAACTCCAGCTGCAGGAACGTATCAATGAACTGGAGATTCGTGCGCTGTTCGGTGAGCCGTTGGCGGGCCGAGAAAGCAGCGAAACCCAAGGTGGCGGAAAGGTGGGAGATGGGGATGCGCGCCAACGGCGGTCGTAAAGGCGGGGCCAAATCCGTGTTCCCATCTTCCGTATCAGCTCTAGCCAATGGATTGGTCGGTGACGCTAACGGTCCAGCCCGGACTTGCCAAATCCGTATCCTGTCGCATGCTGAAACCATGACCCCTTCCGATGCCTTTGTAGACGACAGCATGGACCGCCAGGACTCCCTGGCGGCGTCCCCCCGTTTCACCGTGCAACGAACCCCCGAGGGCATCCGCGTGCAGCTCCAGGAGGGCGACGGGGGCCCCGGCACCGCTTTGACCATCGAACGGGCCTTGGCTTTGCTGGAGAACCTGTTGGAGCAGGGACGCGCCGTCACCATTCACGATTGAAGTTTCCAGCCTAACCCCCTTGGCGTTGCCGACAGGCGCCTTTCCTTGCCTTCCAGGAGAGCCTGCCCGTGTCCGATGCCACCCCCAACGAAAGCTTCCTTCAGCGCCATTCCCGCGACGTCGTCGAGCGCTTGATCCGCCAGATGGAGGAGGGCACCGGTCCCTTTCTCAAACCCTGGGACGCCCGCGTGGACCTCGGGTTGCCCATGAACCCCACGACTGGCAAGAGCTACCGGGGCGGAAACCTGCTCCACCTGTGGGCCCTTCAGAGCGCCTGGGACACCCAGGACAACCGGTGGATGACTTACAAGCAAGCCGCGGCCGTGGGCGCTCAGGTGCGCAAGGGCGAGAAGGCCAGCGTGATTGAGTATTGGGATTGGTCGCGGGTGGAGGAGGCCAAGAAGAGCGGGGACCCCGACCTCATCGCCAAGGCCCACCCCAAGGTCTTCTTCCCACGCGTGTTCAACGCGATGCAGATCGATGGGTTGCCGGCACTGGTCCTGCCAGCCGCGCGCCCAGAGCCCGACATTCACCAGGCCTGCGAAGCGGTGCTGAGAGACAGCGGAGCCGAGATCCACCACGACGGGGGCAACCAAGCGTTCTACCGTCCGATGACCGACAGCATCCACTTGCCCCAGCGCAACACCTTTCACTCGGCCAGCGGCTACTACGCCACCGCGTTGCACGAACTGGGCCACTGGACCGGCTTTCCCACCCGCCTCAACCGCGATCAGAAAGGGGCTTTTGGGAGCATCGACTACGCCAAGGAAGAACTGGTCGCGGAGGTGTCATCCATGCTGATGGGCGAACGCCTGGGCATTGGCCACGATCCCACCCAGCACGCGGCTTACGTGAAGTCGTGGATCCAAATCCTCCGGGACGATCCCCGGGAGCTCTTCCGAGCCGCGGCGGCGGCCGAGCGGGTGGTGGAGTTCCTGAAGGTGCCCGAGTTGGTTCGAGAGCCGCTCCAGAAGGTTGAGCAGCAGCGGCAGTCCGTGGCGGCCAATCTGCATGAGATCGAAAAACATGCCGCCAACGACCGGTCTCGATCGCGCTTCAAGGCAAGAGGGGCGCGCCTGAACTTGGCAGTTTGATTCGTGAACAAGCGACTGAACGCGCACCCGCCTGTCGGGAGGCAGCAGGGTGCGCGACAGTGGCTGACAAATTCTGGTTATTTATTCTTCGACAGCACGTCCATGCGCAGGAGCATCTGCTTGAGAACGTCGATGACGGAAACCTCGTCAGCATCCTTGGCCGGAGCCAGGGCAAGTGCCCAGTTGCGGACCGATGGGCTCAAGTCCTCTCCCAGTTCCACCACCAAGTCCTGAAGGTCGTCTAACGGCAGATAGGCCGTCGCAGCCAAGATATCATCGAGCTTTCCCGACAGGTCTTCTTCGTGTGCCTTCCGAAGTTCTCTCGCGGTGGCTCCGCGCTTTCTAAGCTCGGCGGCGTGCTCCACCTTGATCTCTTCAATCTTTGCTTTCGCTGATTTGCTCTTCTTGCGAACGGCGCCGCGAACAATGTCACGCACCAGCTTGGCGTCGTGCGTGTCTGTAAGGCTGGCAATGAGTGTGTCACTTTTAACGCGTGCCGGTCGGTAGACGCGGACCTTGCTGACCTCATCCCCCAGCACTCGCTGCGTCCACTTTTCCATCGTCTCCTTTGCCTTCTTTTGACCGGTTAGAGGCGACGGAACGTTCTTGAGGCGTGGTTTACCTTCGAAGTCCACCAGCAGGCCATAAGTCTTGAGGATGCGGTGGCTGTAGGTTGTGTCGGACATCCAATTTCCCCCTGTGAGTGATCCTGCAATTTTGCCAGTTCCGTAGACGGTTTGGCAGGTTGAGGGAGAGCGTTCCCACATCATCACAGGTTGAATGTCGATCAGGAACATTGCACGACAGGAGAGCTTGCCGGTTTCAGATTCCTTGCCAGACGCGGAGGGGCGAGAGAGAAAGGGGAAGAAATGGCCAGTCTGATCTACGTGCAGTAACAGAAATTCCGATCCGTGTGCTATCGAGCATGCGCGAACCCATCGTGCATCCCAACGTGTAGGCGCGGACTGCACCGCACTCCGCCGGCTGCTAGCCCTGCATGAACGGCCTCAGTGCGCTCGGGTTTGAGCGTCACGCCGCACTCTGGCTGCGCCAGCGGGGCATTGAGGTCAACGTGGCCTTTTGGTCCAAGGGCTTGAGCCACAAGTTGGTAAGAGCGGCCACCAAGGTTGCTAGCTTGGATGGCCACTTGCAGACATTGACGAAGCCTGCGCGACGTAGAGGGAAACCGCTTGTGGCAGTGGGCCAGGCAGAGCGGTTACTTCTTGGATGCCATGCGCTGGTAGAGCTTGTAGACGCCGAACATCGCCGCACCACCCGCAATTGGTGCAGCCGCGACCACCCCCAGTCCAGCAAGCATGCCACCGCCCACAACGCTCCCGACGGTTGCCAAGCCGGAGGTCACGGCGGCTGCACCGGCGGTCCCGGCCGCTGCACCACTGGTTACGCCGAGGATCGCAGAAGTTGCGCCAGCGACGGCTCCGCCGCCGGTCGAAATCGCGGCACCTGCGGCCGATGAACTCTTCTTCCTTGCCATACATTTCCCTGTTGGTTTTGAGTTGTGGGCAGAATCATCGCCTGAGCATCAATCTCTGTCCATATGCTTCATTTTGTCGCTTTTCCGTCAATTTAATGACGCGGACTGCAGTCTGTGTAACCGCGCTCCGAAGCCCCCCCCCTTGCGCATTCCCAGAATCGATCTATGCATAGGTGAACCTACTCACGAAATGGAGGTGCACCTTGAAACCCATCGTTCTGGCCCTTGCATTGGCGTTGTCTGCTCCGGCCGCCTTTGCCGCCGATTCCACCTCCGCTCGCCGTTACGGTTCGTCCGAGGCCCTATCCGTCCAGGACGCCCGACTGGGCGAGGTCCTGATGGTTCGCACGGTTCAACTGACGTCCGACCAGCGTCTGAACGCCGGCTCCGCCATCGGGTCGGCCGTTGGTTATGGGGCTGCTAACCAGGTCAAGAACCGGGAATACCGCAATGCAGCCCGGGTGACCGGTGGCGTCATCGGTGCGGCTGCCGGAACCGCGGTTCAAAAGGGCCTCAGCGGCCGGCGTGCGGTGGAGATCTACGTGCGCGATCTGTCCGATCGCCGCCAGCGCGTCCTCGCGGTGGTCCAAGACGCCGATGTGGATGTGCGCGAAGGTGATCGGGTCTTCTTGGTGGGGAAGGGTAAGAAGACCCGGGTGGTGCCGCTTGATGCTTCGCCGGTGCGCATTGGCGATTATTCGTGCGGAAGCCCTTGTGCCATTGGCATCAATGCCCGGTCGGACAACAACAGCGCTCGCGTGCGCGTGGGGCCGTAAGGATGCACAAAAGCGAACGCGTTGGTGGAGGCGTGTATTGCGAAGGCACGGCTTGCGGGCTTCTGGTTGAGCTCATGAAGCGGCCATCCGTTGCCCACCGCCGCTCCGAAGTCGCCCGGATGGTCCGAGAGGGACACGGCCGCGCCGCCATCGCCCAAGCCCTGGGCGTTCCATCGCCCGTGGTGAGCGCCGATCTGGCCCACCTGGGGTTGCGTCAAAAGCCCCGGCGCCCACTGGCTGACCAACACGCTCTGGTGGTGCGCCTCCTGGAGCAGGGGAACAACGGCCCTGCAATTGCCAAGCGCCTGGGCGTGACCCGACAGGCAGTCCACGCTTACCTGCAGGCCCATGGCCTGCTCCCAACCCAGAGGAGGATCCCATGACCGTTATTCTGGTGGTCGTGCTGTTTGAGCTCGCCATGTTTGCGATCACCTTCGGAATCGCGTGGCTGTGCGCGTCCAAAGCCCGCAGCGCACGCAGGGGCTGGGAGGCGTTCCAAGCCGGCCAAGAGGACGCCCCATCCGTGGTTGCGTTGATGTGGCATTTGGCCGTGTTCTACGCGTGCTTGGCACTGCTGGCTTACCAGCTACAGCACGTGGTGAGCCAAGTCTGGTTGGATCCTTCCAACCTATACCTGTCATCCACGCTGGCTCTTGTCGTTTATTCGATCGCATGCGGGCTGCTTCACGGCAGCGGGCTGGCGCGGAGGCGGGCATGAGAACGAGTCACGGTCGGTTGCGCCCAGACCCCGTCGACGCCCGCCCACGCCAGGATGGGCTGTTCCAAGGCGAAGACACAGGCGAAGAGATTCACGAAGAGCGTGACCCGTTGCTTCAAGCGCTTTACACCGAATCGCTCCATGCCCGCGGGGACGTGGACGCTGTCGATCGCTTGCTGGATGCCCACCGAGAGGCGCTTGGGGAGCCCGAGCAAGTCGCCTATGCCCGTCAGCAAGACGAACGCCATGATCGGACGTTGCCATTGCCGAGCGGTGGCCTGCCGTTGAGGCCGTCCACGGAGCGCTACCTAGAGGAGCATCGGTCATGGAACCCGCCGACCGCCAAAGAGGCCGCCATCGCACGTTCCAGGGGTCCCACCATGGTGCTCGAAGGGAAGGCATGGCGCGCTGAAGACGACGTTGCCGAGGTTACGGTGGAGGCTCCCAAGGACGACCCGTGGCAGCGGATGCGTTGAGTTCGTGTCTCAGCTGGAGAGACAGTTGGGCACCATCATTGCTGCTAGGAACACGGTGTTCCCTTCGGCTATCCTGCCCAGGGTATCCATCACTGGTATTGCTAACAACAGGGGGCGTTATGGCAAGCGTGACAGTAAGGACGCGGGATGAGCTGGAAGCGGCCAAGAATGCAAAGGCGCAGCAGATTGTGGTTGTGGGCAAGTTGGCAGACGACCTGAAGAAGACGCGCAAGTTCGCCAAGCTTGGTGCCGTCGGTGTTGCAGCAATCGTTGCTGCAGTTGGGCTCGCTCCAGTAACGGCTGGGCTCAGCACGCTCAGCCTGGGGGCGGTCGCGACAGTCACTGGAGTCGAGATCATCGGCATCATCACCGCCGCAAGCCTTGGTCTCTCTTTGATCCTCGCAATCTACAAAGGCTACGATGTGGAATACGAGGCTGGCGGAAAGGTCATTTTCAAGCGCAAGGAAGGAAAGTGATGCCCGGCTTCGTTCCAGGGGCGCCTTACCTTTTTGTTTGCGAGAAGTGCAGTCATCACTTTCAGCGGAAGATCAACTTGGGGCTCTTCTGTCCGGCATGCAAGTCGCTGTCCGTGAAGCCTCGTTTGGTCTGTAAGTAGTGCTCGTTGGCCGCCAGAAAGTTGGCGGCCACTTCCAATGACCGGTCGAATCGGGTTTAACATCGCGGTCTCAGGTGCCCCGTAACCCTTTTGCTTCAAAGCGCTCCAGTATCGCCGTCACGGCTTCTGCGGCACGGTCCGGTGACGCATCTATGCGTTCCAAGCCCGTCATGGCGACGGGCAACGGCGCATTCGGATCGGTCGTGGCCACCACGGCCAGGACTCTTCCTCGGATGGTGTCTTCCACCGTGGTCCATTCGTCGGCGAGACGCTGGGGTTTATCGGTGAGAAGGACCACCATGACGGGGCCGGGTGTCAGCAGGCGGTTGGAGCGTCCCCGAAGTGCTGCGCTGTTGTGGACATGGATGGCCCGGCGGTGCCCATCTTCGGTCAGTTGGACCAGGACGCTGTGGCAGCTCGGCGCGCCCATCTCGTTGCAAACGATGTGGATGCGACCCTTGGCCCATTCCTGAAAGCCCACTGAGGAGGGCGCCAACTCATCGCTGGTAAAACAAGCCTCCACGAACCGTCGGCCTGCGAGGCTCAGTCCTTTCTCTTCGATCAGGCCCCAGCGTTCAAAGGTCTGGCGATTGATGCTGCTTTTCGACTGCAGTCCAAGGAATTCTTTTGGGTCCAGGTTACCCCCGCCGGTGCCAGGAAACACGTGGTGACGCTCGGTGATTAAAGCGCGTCGCAGAAGATCGACCTGGCCAAACGACAGGTCGCTCAGCGCCTTAATGAAGTGGCGCTTGAGATGGCCTGCGGTTTTGCCGGTAGCGATTGAACAGGCAAGGCGGCCATAGACGGTGGCCTTCTCGGCCTCGATGTCCATCTCCAATGCCCGCAGCATGGCCAGAAAATCTTCCGAGGTCATGGCCTCCGCGTTCTCGGGGAACACCTGACCCTCAAGCGCGGCACGGGTGAACTCCCGGTAGCGCTCCTCAGTGCGCTTGGCAAGCCAGGCGGCGATGAATTTTGGGCCCTTCGAAAGAAGGGCGAACGGACCGGAGATTTCCTCCAGGGGGGCAAGGTCAGGGTAGTCCATCGGGGTCTCGTGACGGTTTGCGGGTCCAGGTAGCTCATCCTCAAGCCTTCAAGCCCGTTCTTCAATCCTCCGGTTGAATTCCCCATTGGCAACGCGCGTGAGCTCGAACAGGTTGAGCGCTGGGAGCGCTGCAAGGCTAGTCTGCGCGCGAAGGTCGAGCATCCGTTCCGGGTGATCAAGCGGCAGTTCGGCTACACCAAGGTGCGCTATCTCGGCTTGATCAAGAACACGGCACAGGTGCTCACCCTGTTCGCGCTGTCCAACCTGTGGATGGTGCGCCGGAAGCTGTTGGCGGCACAGGGGTAACTCCGTCTTGAGGTGCCCGCAAGGGCACTTCGAGAGCGGAAAACATGGCAGTCCGCCGCGTCTGAAGGCCCAGGATGACTCCGGCGCTGAAAACCCACGACTCAGTGTGAATTGATCAGACCATCCCTATTTCTACTTTTGGCCGCTGCTAAAAATGGGGGGATTACCCGACGAGCTCCGCCAGGCCGCTTTTGACGAGCATTGGGACGACGAGACAAATTAAGATGAGTGGAAGGAGGACGCCCGCATCGACAGCGGCAAGACTACGAGGCCTTCCTGACGGCCGCGACCGAGTATCCGCTCCACTTCGCTGTTGCATGCGGCGATGCAGAATGGGCCGGTGACCTGCTCAAGGCTGGACGCACGCCTCAGGATCCCGATTTAGAAGGAACAACGCCCACGGATCTTCTGGGGCGGCCAGGTAATGATCAATCCGATCAGGTCATTCGTGCCCACAACCGATCCAAGCTTTTTGACGAGCTCCTTCCCGCTGCCAATGCTTGGAAGCCACCGGAAGGCGGATTTGGGGCCGACGCCAAACGTCAAGTCGGTGCGGCCATGAAAGCCCAGGGTGAGGAAAGGGAAGCCAGAAGCCTCGAATCCGACAACGGTTTTGACATGGAAAAAGAAAGGCGGCAAGAGCCGTCTTCTTCTATTTAATTCCCTTGCGAGGTTCTGATTTTCTGCTAATGGTGGGAGGTCAAAATACTATTGTGGAGGTGTGGGTTGAATATTTCGAATCTCAAAGACGTTCTTCTGAAGCAAATCGGGCTTACCAAAATCCCCGCTGATGTGAACGCAAGGGATGAAGATTGGCTGGATCAAACGCCACTTCATGATGCGCATCACCCGCGCGAAGTTCGGAGGCTGTTGGATGCTGGGGCTGACATCGAAGCGAGGGATGGCCTTGGAAATACGCCGCTTCATTCTGTGACAAGCGAGGGAGCCGTGATTGAACTGATCAAGGCCGGGGCAGACATCAATGCGCAGAATAACCAAGGGGAAACACCGCTTTTTAACGCGAGAGGGCAAGGGGATGCCAGGGCGTTGATTGCGGCCGGGGCAGACATTCATGCGCGCGATAACCGAGGGAAAACGCCCCTTTTCGGAGCGAGCGAAGGGGCTTTAAGGGAGCTCGTGAAGGCTGGCGCTGACATCAACGCTCGCGACACCCAAGGGAACACCCCGTTGTTTGGCGCACACAACGACAGTCTCAAAGCGTTGCTGAAGGCGGGAGCGGATGTCAGCGCGAGGAATAATGAAGGGCAAACCCCTCTCTTCCGAGCAACCGGGCAGACGGAGGCCCGCGCCTTGATTGCGGCCGGGGCAGACATCCTAGCCCGGGATAACCGAGGGCGAACCCCTCTCTTCGAGGCGAACACGGGCGCGCTTAAGGAACTTCTGAAAGCAGGCCTTGATCCCGCGGCGAGCGATGACCAGGGGAATCAACCGCTGCATATAGCCAGGGACCCCGAGGCGGTGGCCTTGCTCACCCGTGCAGGCGCAGACGTCATTGCACGGCGAATGGACGGCCAGGCGCCGATCCACCGTGCGATTTTTCCAGAGACGATTGAAGCGCTCGCCAAGGCAGGGGCGGATATGAACGCCCAAGACAACAACGGGAATACCTCTCTTCATGCGGGCCGCGATGCCACTGTCTGGAGTGCGCTGATTGAGGCGGGCGCAGATCCCCACATCCAAAACCAAAAGGGCGAAGCGCCGATCAACAGCGGCAAGCCATTTTTCAACGACTTGCGGGCTCAAGAGAGGGCCAAGCTCCTGGTCAGCCTGCTCCCGCCCGCCAACGCTTGGAAGCCACCGGAAGGCGGGTTTGGGGCCGATGCCAAACGCCAGGTTGGTGCGGCCATGAAGGCCCACGGGCAGGACAGCCAAACCCAGGAAGCCCCTCGCTTGCGAGCGCGCTTCTAAGCCCAAGGGAAAGGCGGCGAAAGCCGCCTTTTTCTTTTCTAGATCCCGTTGCGCAAACCAAACCTTTTGTTATGGGTAGTGCAACCCATTCATGAAAGGAGGCCTCATGCGCGTCTTGGTTCTTTCTCTGGCCCTTGTCGGCCTGCTCCCACTGACCGCCTCCGCCGCAGACACCACGCCCGCCCGTCGCTAATCCCGCGCCGGTGGAGAAAGCAAGTGAAGCGAGCCAACGACATTCGGGCCCAATACCAGCTGGCCATGGACGATGAGGGCATCCTCTTGGCCGCCTCGCACATCTTGGAGCGTCGCCTGCAGCGCCACGAGGCCATCACCGACCCCTCCAGTGCCAGCAACTACCTCACTGCCCGCTGCGCGCACCTGGATCACGAAGTGTTTGGCACGGTGTTCCTGGACGCCCGCCACCGCATCCTTGCCACCGAGCACCTCTTTCAAGGCACCATCGATGGGTGCGAAGTCCATCCCCGCATCGTCGCCAAGAAGGCGTTGGACCACAACGCCGCCGCGGTCATCTTCTTTCACAACCACCCCAGCGGAAACCCCGAGCCCAGCGCTGCCGACCGCGCCATCACCGACCGCCTCAAGCAGGCCCTTGCCCTTTTCGACATTCGAGTGCTGGATCACCTTGTGATCGCGGGCACCTCGCACGTGTCGATGGCTTCACGAGGGTGGGTGTGACCACCCCCTTTAAAGCAAAGACCTGCGGCGGAAGCCGCCGGCGGCCGCTGCGCGCCGGCATCTGAAAAAGCATCCGCATGGATGGAAAGCACCAACGCCTTCGGCGCGATAAGTGATGTTAGGAAAAACTGCGGCCTTAGCGCCGCATTTTTTGCTTTTAGTCAAGATTTTGTCCACTAAGGCCGTGGACAAATTTCCAGGGCGATCTACCTTGAATTAAGGGGTAGGCAATGCCGCCGACCAAGCCAAGAGGTGTCACATGAGCGCAACCGTCACAACCAACGAAACCAAGATGATCGCGTTGGGATTGAATCCCGGCTTGATTGAAAATTATGCAGCGGTCTCCTTGGAGCCCGTCAGCTTTGAAGAGGACGACAGCCTGGGCTGGGCGACCACTTGGACCGCGGTTCATGCCGTCGAGCTCCACAACGGCGGGAAGGTCAACACTTACGGACGATCCTTCCACGTCCCCCAAGCCAAGCCCGGTTACAAACACCTGCTCAAGTGCTGGCGAGAAGAGCAGGGGCGGCGCGCAGAACTGGCTAATGATGGGTGACGTGACTCCTCCGATGAACGGTTATTGGGGAGACGGAGAGCTCGGAAAGAGTGAGAGGGCATCCGTGCTTCACGGCATCCATTTCGTCAGTCCCTCGGTGGGTGGCCCGCTCTTCAATACGGTGTGGCTTCCCACGCTTGCCGACTTGCGGGCGCTGCTCACTGACGCCGACCTTTGCAAAGCAGCCGAAACCGAGGTGAGGGCGTTCATTGACACGTTCGTGGACCCGTTGCCCCCTGAGCTCGACGAGGTCATTCACCAGCCATCGATAAAACAGATTTCCAGCTTGCCGGATGATTGCGGGATCGGCGTGGGCGTTTTTGTGACTGACGCGTTTGCGTTCGTCCTTCAGCGGATGATTCAGGAGGCAATGGCTCAGCACCGTGCGCGTGAGCTGGATGGGTTATGGAGACAGTCAGCGGCCGGTGGCAAACGAGCCAGGCTCTGACCGCTGGCTCAATGCCCACCCTTGCGCGTTTTCAGATTCGAGGTATCGGTAAGGGGATGGCCCATTCTGGGGCTACTCATCCCCACTCAATCCCTCTCAAGGAGACGATACCCATGACACGCAAGACCTTCCTTCGCGCCCTTCTGCCCATCGCCCTGGCTTCGCTTGCAGTGCCCGCGTTCGCCGCCGACACCACCGCGGACCTGACGATTCAGGGCACCTTGACCAACACCTGCCAGCTGTCCGTGACCTCCATCGAAGGCATGGACTGGTCGGGCATCTCCGAAGCTGCCGCCCGCACCTCCGGGCTGAGCATCGTGTGCAACGCGGGCACGACTTACTCCATTTCGCCGGGCCAGGGGCAGAACTTCGGCCTGCTGTCCGGGTATGGGACCTATCGGGCTGTGACCAACGGCGCCGGGGCTTACATCCCCTACGGTTTCTTCAAGGACCCGCAGGGAAGCCAAGTATGGGGGGATGACACCGACGCGTTCACCGGCGTTGGCGACGGCACCGTCCAGAGCTACAACTACGCGGTGCGCTTCCTGGCCCTCAAGCAGGCCGTGGGCGGCAACTACACCGACACGGTCACCGTCACCGCCACTTACAACTGATCCCCATCGGTTGTCCCGACGCCCCCGGCTTGCCCCGGGGGCTTTTTGTTGCCGAAAAGATGAGTAGGTATGGGTTGACGGAATGGTATTCCGATCTAGTTTGAATGGAGACGCCCCTAAAGGAGACCCCATGACCCATTCCCAACGTTTTTTGGCCGTGGCCGCCGCGTCCTTGCTGTCCTTTTCGGCGTCCGCCGGTTCCATCTCCGTCGGCCCCACCACCCTGATGGCCGATACCTCGGCCAAGCACGTCGCCGTGACCCTGCACAACAGCGGCGACGCGTCGGTGCGTTACCAGGTGAAAGCCGTGGGGTGGGATCAGGCCACAGGGCAGAACGTGTTTTCACCCACCACGGATATCGTGGGGGCGCCCACCTTCGTGGACGTCCCGCCCCAATCCAAGCGCACCGCCCGGTTGATGAGGGTGGGCGCGCTGGGCGAGCGGCGCTACTACCGCGTCCTGCTAATGCAGCTCAGGGCTCCCAACGTCCAAGGCGTCCAGTTGCTGGTCAACCAGGACTTGCCCGTGGCCTTTGAGGTCGCCAACGCGCCTGTCCCCCAGGTGACCGTCCAGGCGGTGCCCAAGGGCTACCGGCTGACCAACCACGGCCAGACCGCCGCCCGCGTGTCGTCCATCGGCCCGGCTGGTGGCAAGCCGTGGCGCGAGGGTGCGTTGGGTTGGACCCTGCCGGGGGCCTCAATGACCTACGAGGCCCAGCCCGGGCAGCGCGCTGAAAACCTTTCAATCACCGTCAACGGCCAGCCCGTCACCGTCCCTGTGGGGCGGTGATCCATGCGTGGCCACGCCTTGGCGTTGTTGTTGCTGGCTGCATCGTCGGCCAGCGCAGCGGTGCCCGAAGGCGTGGCACCCGCGTTCCTGGTGCCGGTGATCGGCGGCAAGGCCAAGGCGGATCCGCTCACGTTCTGGCAGCAAGGCGGTCAGTGGTTCGCCGAGCCGGCCACGTGGCGCGAGGTCGGACTCCAGCTTCCACCGGGTCAAACGGATCCGATGAGCGCCCAGGCGCTGGGCGTGGGCTTTGCCGTGGACGAGGCCAGCGCCACGGTCGCTCTGGACTTGCCGGCAGACCGGCTCAAAGCCCAGCGCGTGGCCCGTGTCCGCGCCGAGCGCGGCCCCATCGCGCCGCCCGCTCCCGGGGTGCTGGTGAACTACAGCGTGGCGGGCATGGTGTCCGAGCAACAGCAGGCGCTCTCCTTGGGGCACGAAGTCCGCAAGGCGGGCCGTTGGGGCGTTGTCAGCACCAGCGGGCAGGTCAACACCGACGCGTCGGGCACCGGCTACGTTCGCGGCGTGACGCGCTGGCAGAAAGACGATCCCAACCGCTTGGTGACTTACCAGGCCGGCGATGTGTTCGCTGGTCCGTCGTCCTCTCCGGTCAACCTGGCTGGGATGCGCGTGGCCAAGGACCCGCGGGCGTTGGACCCGTTGACGCCCACCTATCCCGTCCCGATGCTCGGTGGCGTGGCGCTCGATCCGGCCACGGTGGAAGTCCTGGCCAACCGCGCCCGTGTGCTGCAGGGCCAGGTGGGGAAGGGGCCGTTCACGGCCGATGGCAGCGCCTTGGGCACCGGTGCGCAGCAAACCCGAGTGGTGGTGCGAGACCCTTACGGCCGCGAAACCGTGGTGAGCGATCAGCGTTTCTACGTCGCCCCCACGTTGCTCCGCAAAGGGCTCACCACCTGGGAAGTCGCCGCCGGCCGTGTGCGCCAAGGGGAGAGCGATTATGGAGCGTTGGGCGCGACCGGGGCGGTGGCTTGGGGCCTCAATGACCGGTGGAGCCTGCGCGGCACCGCCCAAACCTCATCGAACGGTAAGGCCAACGTGGCGTTGGGGGCCACCACGGTGCTTGGCACCTACGGCACGCTGGATCTGGAAGTGGGCACGTCAACCCAAGGCGGCCAACGGCAGGCCATGGCTTACGACTACCGCGGCCCGGGGTTTGGCGTGCGCCTGGAGCACGAGCGCCAACAGGACTACTGGCGCCTGCGCGCCTCCAATGCGGTGGAGGTGGAGCAGCGCACCCGAGGCTCGGTCTTCTGGCGGCCCACGCCCCAGTGGTCCCTTCGGGCCAGCTATTCGGACGTGCGCACGCCACGCTTTCGCACCGCTTACGCCGACGCCGGGCTGACTTGGCGTGGCTACGGGCACACCGTGGCCGTCTCCGCGTTGCGCGATCTGGAGCGCAAGGAAACCCGGGTGGAGGTGGGCTACAGCTACGATTTCGGCCGGGGCAAGGGCGTGAGCGTTAGGGCCCGGCAAGCCCCCGATGCCACCGCTTGGGCCGTCCAAGGACGCGCCCGTCCCACGGTGTTGGGAACCCCTGTCGGCTTGTCTGCTTCGGTGGACGAGGGAGCGGCTGGCCAGACCGCCCGGGCCAACGCCAACTGGACCACCCGGGCAGGGTGGGCCCAGATCAACGCCGAGCACGGGCCCAGCGGCACCTGGGCTTCCGGTTCGATGGCCGGTGCCGTCCACCTGGACCGCCAGGGCGTGACGTTCCTAGGTCCGGCCGAATCCTTCGCCGTGGTGGACGTGCCCGGCCAAGCCGGGGTGCCGGTGAGGGTGGGCGGCAGATTGGTGGGGAAGACCAACGCCCAAGGCCGCCTGGTGGTGGGCGAGGTGACCCCGATGGTGCCCACGGAGGTCCGCGTAGACGATCGGGCGCTGCCACTGGGCACCCAATTGGCCGAGATCGAGCAAGCCGCCACCGCTGGCCGCCAAGCCGGCATGCACCTTACCTTCCCGGTCCTGACCGAGGCCGCGCGCACCTTCCGCCTCACTGGCTCGGCCATCGAAGCGGGCACGGTGGCCAAGACGGCGACCGAGACCACCCAGGTGGGCTATGACGGGGTGCTCTACCTGAAGCAGCCGCGCCCCGGCCAGACGGTGGAGGTGGAAGGGGTCTGCAAGGCCACGTTGCCCAGCAACTTGGGCAACGCGACGGTCGCTCTCGATCTGGATTGCAAGTAGAAATTTGTCAGGACGGCGTGCTAGCACTCCAGCGGTGATCGTTTCGGACCCCATCGGGCAATGGCCGAATCGATGGTGTGTATTTTCCAGACACGGCCGTTGCTTTGAGGGAATCGGACCAGCGCCACAGATCAATGAGGTCGCCGACGGTGCGCTCGGAAATGTCAGCGTCCGTTTCCCCCATTTCCTCTGAGTGCTTGTCCAGTCGTGACTGGATTCGTTTGAGGATCTCCAGCGCGTCTGCATACAGAACACTGCCTTGATAGCCCACGGAGTTGAAGGCCGTCTGGAGCTGGTGCAGCCGGCGATTGATCTTGTGGCCCTCTTCCTCAAGCTTTGCTAAGCAAGAGGCGGCGGCGACCCGTCCATCCTTTGGAGCTGGCTTGGTGAGTCTATGCTCCTGAAGAAGCCGTTCGTAATTTGCGTAACCGTTGATGGCGCCTTCAATGGCTTGGGTGATCTCACCCAAGATAGGCGCGATGAAGACTTTGGCTTCGGTGCGCTTTCGGCGCTCCTGCCAATTCGCGAGCCATGCACCAGCTCCAACTGCAAGGAACGAACCTACGGCCGGGCCGACAATGACGTTGGCAAGCTCTGGAACCTTGCTGTGTTGTGCTCCCATGAGAATACCTGCAATCAATGCAGTGACGACCAAGACGATCGCCCAAGGATTGATGGACAGCCATTCGGGCAAGCTGATCTTCTGCGAGTCTGTGTCATGAGCCATGCGGTTCCCCTTAATTTCCGTTTGAGAGCCTGCGCGTTGTCATCCCCTGCGCAGTTTTTACTACTCTAACCTCACTCGACCCCAAGCCGGGCGAGAGGCAGGTGCTCCAAGAGGTGTCGAGACAGGGGGGGGGGGCAAGGCGAGGCCACTGTCTCAGGGGCTGAGAGGGGGCTCATATGCTGCTTATGAACAATGCTTGGGCCAACAAGCCGTGTCCTCTGGTGGTTTGGAGGTCGTGCGTAGCGATTGCCTGGTTCGCATGACGGCTCATCTACCGTGTGACTGCCGCAAGGAGGCTCATCACCTCCGGAGCACTACTGTCCCTGGTCCATGGATCTGAATCTGAAGGCTGGAAAGGGTAGTATCGCCGAAAGTATTGTTGTGATAAATGATTGATATGCTGGGCAACGGTAGACCTTCGGGGCTAACCAGGCTTCGTCGCTCGTCTTGCTGAAGGGCTCCTGCTGGTGGTGGACTACAACGGCGGGGACTGATCTACGGCTGGCCGGAAAATGGGAGGGCGCCTGGTCGGACAGTTGTGGGCCGAGCGCAGCGACGGGCGGGCCGTCTGCCTCATCGCGCAGTTGAGGGATGAAAACAACAGCAGCCTTACCGATCAGCTGCAGCGATCGGTAAGTAATCAGGATAACAGGGGGCAATGGAATGGCTGTCTACATCTCAAGTTTGGATGTTCTGAATTTTAGATCATGTGTTTCCACAAGCTTGCAGCTGACCAGCTTTACACCGCTGGTTGGGTTGAATAATTGCGGGAAGAGCAATTGTCTTACCGCGCTCCAATGGCTCGTGCGTAAGGCAAAGCTTGGTGTGGAAGATTTCCACGAGCCGACCCTGCCGGTGCAAGTGATGGGAACACTGCGTGGGATCACCGAGGCTGATCTGGCGGTCCTGGAGCAAAAGCACCGAAAGAAGATTGAAGGACACGTTCGGGACGGGGCGCTGATGGTTCGTCGCGAACAGCAGGTGCCTGGGGGCGACACCGAACTGACCGTGATGAATCCCGACACAGGCGACTGGGAGCCGAACCCTACGGGCATCGATAACGCCATCTCAGCACTCTTTCCAGATCCTATTCGCATCGGAGCAATGGAGAATGCTGAGGAGGACGCCAGTAAGGCCAAGACGACGACCACGATCGGCAAGCTGCTGGCCTCGATGCTTGCCGCTATCCAAGAGCAGCACGAGGAGGCCTTGACCCCGCACTTGGCAGCCATCCTAGGAATGATCTCTGCAGAAGGTGGGGATCGTTTTAAAGAGTTGGGTCGCATCGACGATTCAATCAATCGTAAGATTTCGGATCTTTTTCCTGGTATCCACATCAAGCTGGATTTCCCAGTGCCGGTCTTCAATGACCTCATTAAGGCGGGAACTGTCAAAGTTTACGAAGGGGAGGGGCGTGGACGTGCCTTCGGGTCATACGGCCATGGCGCGCAGCGCGCCATCCAGATGGCCATGGTCCGGCATCTGGCGGATCTCAAGCGTGGAGCAGCGGCTGCGGGCGGAGTAACGCTACTGCTGGTGGACGAGCCGGAACTCTTCATGCACCCCTTTGCAGTGGAGCAGGTGCGTGAAGCCTTGCGTGCGTTGTCAGAGGCTGGATATCAGGTCGTGTTCTCAACCCACTCTGCTCAGATGATCTTGGCCAAGGACGCGAAGAACGCTCTGCTAATGACGAAAAAGCATCCGGAGGGAACCAAAGCCCGTCCGCGCATGCAATCCGTCGTAGAACAATTGGTGGACAATCCCACGCATCAACTCCAGCAGCTATTCAGCCTGACAAATTCGTCTCAGATATTGTTTGCCGACAAAGTCGTGCTCACAGAAGGGAAGACCGAACTCCGGCTGTTGCCATCCATCTTCCAGTTGGTGGCGGGCAAAACCATGGGGCAGTCATCGTTGGCAATTGTTGCGATGAGTGGGGTCTCGGATACTCGTAAGTCAATGGAAGTTTTGTCTGCCCTAGGGTTGCCTGCGTGTGCCATCGTGGACTTGGATTTCGCTTTCCGCCAAGCAACAAAGCATGGTTTCCTGCAGGCGGATGATCCCGATGTTGCTGCGTGCAAGAACGTTCTCGCGAGGATGGCAGGCGCGGGCGTCGTGACTTTAGACGGAGCGTTGCCTTGCAAGGGGATTCAAGGGCCGGCTTCGAAGGCATTCGAGTTGCTTGCGGCCGATGACCAAGCAAAGCCCCACATCGCTGCTTTAATACAGAAACTGCGTGCTCAAGGCCTTTGGTTGTGGGGCGCTGGTGCCATTGAGCCTCACCTTGGGATTTCGGAGAAGTCGGAACACGCCTGGCTATCTCTCCAAGTCCGATTGGAGAGCGAGCCACTGGAAGATTGCTGCTCGGACGCAGATGGCATTCGATCCTTGATCGAATGGCTGGATGCCCCGCCTGCGGTTCAGCCGGCATGAGCGGCCGCGAGTGGAGCGCCTATCAGCTGGTGGATTCCGAACGGGAGCTCCGCGTCTCGGAGCATCGGTTCTACGTTGAGCAGGCCAAGACCCGCCTTCTGTCTCAGTTCGCCAACATTGAGGCGGAGGCCGATCAAGCGGAATCCGAGCACTGGGAGCGCAGCGGTCAGTCCTTCGACCCTGACTGGCACGACCCTGGCGATCTAGCGGACGCTGCGCGCGATCACGGCGTCGAGTTCTACCAGCTTCTAAGTGAGATGCATGATCGAACCCGCCTCAGTGTGGTGGCTGGCATGTATCACCATTGGGACAAGACATTTCGACGCTTCCTCGTTCGTGAGTTTAGGTGGCCCAAGTTGGTGATCGGCGACAACACGCGGCGCGCTCTTTGGAAGCTGGATAGCGCGAAGCTGGAGAGGTTGCTTGAAGCCATCGGCTTGGACCTTTCTGCTCTCGCCTGTTACCCACGCATTGATGCCATGCGGTTGGTCGTCAATGTGTTCAAGCACGGGGAGGGGAAGTCATTGGACGATCTCCAGCTGCGCTACCCGGAGTTCTTGCGAGCAAGTTCTCACGGATGGAACTTGTTCGACGACACCGACATGGAGGTGTCGGATGTTCACGTCGATGACTTTGCTGCGTCTATTGAACTGTTCTGGCGTGAATTGCCGGCTACCGTAAAGTTCGACGAGGCAAACCTAGATGTTCCAGACGATTTTGCAAAGGCCTGGAACAAAGACCTTGAGGCGCAGAAGGTATCTCGCTTTGTCAAACAGCACGACATTTAACCGGTGTTGTCTCTTTGAGTAGCCCGGGTGAGCGCTTGGTTCCATCGAAATAGTGAAATGGTGGAATCGAAGCGCTCGTGGCTCAGGGCGGAAGTCGGGGCTGGGGCGGCGGCGTTAGGTGCTCCGGAGCGCGATGTTCTAACGAAACTTTTCGTAGATGAGCTTTCCCGACCGTTCGAGCCCCGCATGGAGGATCGGGGTTTCCTCGGGGCCATGGTAGAACTCCAAGTCAACCGGGATGGGCAGTCGTTGCGCTAGTTCGGCCTCCCAGTGCTCGGAGTATCGGCTGAAGGTCGCGAACCCATCGCTAAAGTCGACTCCTGGTGCCGCTGAAAGATCAAGCTCCACCGCGATGTCAATGTCGCTGTCGGGGCGATGATCGCCTCTTAGCCGGCTCCCGAACAAGTGGATCTTCGCGATGATAGGTTCTTGGCGAGCCCATTTCAGCAGCACTGCTTCGATCACTTCTAGGTCCATTGCAACTCCAATGTCAGATCAGCTGTCCAGCTGGGGCGGACTTTATCATCCTATGATGCGTGCTCTTGGATCTGCTGCCGCGCGCACAGCAGCTTACCGGTCGGCCGGTGTCTGCCGGCGACAAGCTATTCGGTCTTCAGGTAAAGCATGGGCGTCCCATCTCCCCCACGGGCCTACCCCCGATCTAAGCGTGCCATAGTTCAGCAGGTGAAGCGGGCACTCGGCCACGTCCAGTGCGGCGGCGGCCCACTCGTCATCATCGCCCAAATGCGGCTCCTCCTTGCCCCCGTGGAAGAGGTTGTTGCGCACGCGGCGTGCCGCTTCGATCAAAGCGCGGGCATTGGATTGATGAAGGGGCAGGCGCTGGAAGACAGCGTGGTTGAGGCCGTTGATCACCGCCACCTCCTGGACCATCGGGCGATCACGTGGAGGTGTGAGGATTTGCTCGCGCGTGCTGTCCGACACCCGATCGAAGAAGAGTGGATCGTCCAGCCGTGACACCGCCTCATCCACCGCAGGCCAGTTCACCTGGGCCATTCGGTAGGGACCGGCCCGAAGAAAGCCTGGGTCGCTCTTGAGGCGAAACTCCAACTGCGCGAACGCCCGCAGCAGGTCGAACGCGAGGGGATCAGAGACGGGCATGGGTGCCTTCAAGGTCGGTGGAGGATGCGGGCTTCTGAATCTGTCGGCCAGAGGCCGCACATTCTGAGTTTAGCCGTCCCGAAGCCCTGGACACCGCGCCGCTCTCTGTTTGCATGGGGGAGAAGGAATACAAACGTATTCCAGAAAGGAGGGTGCATGAAGGGTTGGGACCGGGCGTGGGACATCCTGAGCGAGGTTGGTAAGTTCACCCTGGGGATGTCGGCGCTTTTTTGCGTCCTCTTCACCATCGCCGTTTTGACGGAGAAGCTGGAAAAGAAGGATGCGGTAACCAAGAGGGCGCAGGCGATCGAGGAGGCGATGCCCATGGCTGCCGAGATCATTGCCGTGGCCGACGAGGGCGTTCCCAAAGAATGCTCCGATGGAACGTGGGAAAAAGATGGGCTGACTTGCAGGCTGAACGAGGCGCGTGTGGCGGCAGCCGACAATTTTAAGGTGCTCTACCGGATGAACGTGCCGGGCACTGAGAAGATAGAGGCTTACAAGCTCTTCCAGAGGGGAGAGGATGAGGTTAAGCGCTACCAATGGGCGGTTTGCCTGAAAGGCGACAACAAGGAGTTGGTGGATTGGGAGGCCGACTACGCGCTTGGCGCTTATGAGTTTTCGAAGAACATTCTGGAACGTCCTTGCAGCCATTCCAGCCAATACCCTGAGGCGTGCAAGAAGGAAGGCCTCTGGTGATTGATCTCTCGTGCCTCTGTCGCCAGGACATCATCGCCCACGGCATTTCTTTCAGTGCGCTGTTGGGGACACCTTTGGACAGGCTTCGCTGGGGCGGTTCGTGCCTGTCTGTGTTGAAGTTGCGCGGACAGGTGACCGAGCAAGCCATGCGGCGCTTCGCGTTGGGCCAGGACTTCGATGGGATTCAGCAATTGTGGGAGGGCGCCGCTCATTACGAAAGTGCAGCGGGCTACCGGGTGGGGTTTCGCCTGCCGGAGGGATTTATCGATGAGTTGGCGATGGCTGACGCGGAACAACGCGACCTGCTGCGGTTCGCCCACCTTCGAGCCGTTGGACGTGCGTTGTTGTCGCTGGCATGCCAACGGGATCACCAGGTGCTGTTTGTCGCGTCCGATCGCTTGGGGGGCGACTGGACGCATCACTGGCTGTTCGCCACCGCCTGCGCCCCCGACGGAACCTGGGAGCGCCTGACTGAGGCCTTGCGCGTTGGGTTGGGCCCCGCGCCCGATCGCCAGGGCCACCTGGGCGGGGTTGCGCTGTTGAATTGCAGCGAGTAAGTCGGTGTTGGCCATGCGTCCTCCTGACCCACTGATTTTCCGCTGTAGCGGAAACGCGCAAGGGGAGGGTGACAGTTTGGCAAACTGTCGTGCAACCCCAGCGTTTTTCCGCTTTAGTCAGTAAAGCCCTCTGGACAGGATGTCCCTTTCTGCTTGCATGGATCTGAAGGGATACAAATGTATTCCATGGGGGCTGACATGAATTTCGTGGCAAGTATAAAAAAGGGTGTGCGGGGATGGTTAAAGGATTTGCGTAACCCACCAAATCTATTTCAAGAGCCGATCTGGAAGGTTCGCGTGGAGTTCCTTGTATTGACGCTGCTGTCTCCAATCCTGATCCCCCGCTATGTCATTGAGAAACGCATGGGTAAATGGAGAAGGCATCGCCGGATGCCACCCATCTTTCAGCTATTCGACCGCGAAGGAGGGTTCCAGCTGAGGGAGCTTGAGCAGTTGATTGCAGATGGCGCTGATGTGAACGCTCGGGAGCGAAAAGATGGAAAAACGCCACTTATTCTTGCTGTTATGCAGGACAGTCCATGGGAAGAAAATGGGCGAAGGTGGCTCGAGGTTTGTCGCGTGCTGCTCGAAGCTGGCGCAGATCCGGACGCGGATTACGACTGTGGCGAGATAAGGCGGTCACCTATCTATTTCGCCTATCTGGCGGGCAACGTGGAGCTGCTCGACCTGTTGTTGCAGGCAGGGGCCAATCCGCGTTCGAAGGCTTGGTTGCAGTTTGTCAATGCAGAGCCACGTCCCGATGCGTGGCTCGAACAGCAACGTCCGGAAATACGCGATCGCCTATGCAGATGGGAAACGGAACAAGAGGCCCTGCGTTTGGATGCGACTCTCCCTGGCGCAACGAAAGCCGTTCCTAATAGTAGGGCACGGCTATGAGGGTGATCCCATGAACCTGCAACTCACCTGCCTCTGCCGGGAGGACGTGTTCGCCGATGGGTTCGCCTTCGCAGAACTGCTGGAGGCGCCCTTGGCCGCGTTGCGCTGGGGTGGTGCGTGGTTGACCCAGTTGAAGCCCGGTGGGCCAGTGACCGAGGAGGCCATGCGGCGCTTCGCTATGGGCCAGGATTTCGATGGGCAGCAGCGGTTGTGCGAAGGCGAGGGCCACCACGCCCGGGCGGCGGGCTACCGCGTTTCGTTGCGCCTGCCCAAAGGGTTCGCGGCGTTACTGGACACCGACGGCGAGGAGAGGGCACGGCTACAGGCTGCCCACCGCCATGCGGTTGACCAGGCGCTGTCGTTCCTGCCGTTCCAGCGTGATCACCGGGTGCTCTTCGTTGCATCCGATCGGTTGGAGGATGACTGGACGCACCACTGGTTGTTCGCCATCGCATGCGCACCGAACGGAAAGTGGGAACGGCTTGCGCTGAGCTTGCGGTTGGCGGCCAGCGAGGACGCTTATACCCACGCCATGGGGGCCTTCATGGAAGCGTTGCTGGAGACCAAACGATTGGAGCGCTTCTTCCGCCCAGCCCCCGTGGGCCGACTGAGGCAGAGGCTGTGACGCTGACGTCCAAGCCTCCCTTGACGGCCGTGCTGCCGAAAGTGTCCCTTTCTTCAACCTTGCGCCAGGCATTGGCCGCACGCGCTAGAGCAGCCGGGTGAGCGAGAGCGAAGCCGTGCGCCAATGGCTCACCGCCTACCTGGCGCGCCCCCAACTGCTGCGCTCTCCCGTTGCCGGCCCCAGGGACGACCGCTTGCCGCCTATCCGGGCTTCCCGAGACCTGGCCGACCGCGTCCGCCGCGAGGCGCAGCGGCAGCACGTGAGCGTGGCGGAACTCATCCGTCGGGTGGTTGCGTTCCACGCGTTTTGAGGCGCAACTTGGCCACGCTCGGCGGGTGCCACTTGCCCTTCGCCAAGCGTTTCTGCACGAACGCGCGGTAAGCCTCGGGGGAGGGCGGCGACTTGCGTTTGTGCCGGCGCATGTTGCAGAGCCAGCAGGCGGCAGCGATGTTGCCTACCACGTCCTTGCCGCCCTCTTGCTGGGCCACCAGGTGCTCAGCGGTGCAACGGAGCGGCGTGGCCGTTTTGGCGCTCAGGCCGAACGGCCTTAGTTCATCGGGAGAGGCGTTCCACATCGGCAGGCTGCAATAGCAGCACCGGCCCTTCTGGGCGAGGAAAGCCTCGGTTCTCAACCGTTGGAGTTTGGGCATGCTTAGATCTCAAAAAACAGGAAAAACCATCCCGTCGTCGCTTGTGCGATCGAATCGGGAACCTGTTGCCTTGAGCTAAGCAGGCAATACGCCGGGGGCATTTCCCCTCGCGGCAAGGGAGTTATCGCGCCCCAGGGTGGTGGGTGTCAAGATGGGGCCCGTTCGGGTGGCCATGCTAGGAACGATGGGCTATAACCGTTGGATTCCCTACCGGAGCGCTCCTTTGGCCCTGACCACCCTGAAATCCCTCAACGCCGAAATCAAACAGCTCTAAGCCCAGAAGAAACTGGTGGAGAAGCGCGACGGCGAGGTGCCCAAAGCCCTGGCGGTCCTGCAGAAGTATGCGAAGGTCCTCAGTCCGGCCCAGCGGCGGCAGGTGGCCAAGCTCATCGGAGAAACGATCGACGCCAAGCCGGCGCACGCCGCCAATGCTGCCCCGGGACCCCGAAAGGGCCGCAAGCTGGGCAAGGTCGCGCCGAAGTATCGCCTCCCAACCGGTGAGACGTGGGCAGGTCGGGATTTGGCCCCCAAGGCCTTCACCGCGTGGGCCAAGTCCGCCGAGGGCAAGGCGTGGGCTCAGGCCAACCCCGGAGCGAAGTTCCCCCGGCCCATGGCGCATCGAAGAAGGCACCGGGCAAGGTGGTCAAGAAGGCGGGCAAGCCGGTGAAGAAGGCCGCCCAGAAGGCCGTCAAGAAACTTGCGAAGAAAGCCGTCGCCAAGAAGGCCGGCAAGAAGGCCTGATCATGCGCGGCCTGTGCCCCAAGAAGAAGAGCCGGCTCTCGCCGCAAGGCAAAGCCATCGCGGCCGCCCACGTGCTGCTGGACAGTGCCGAGGGCCGATTGGACGAGAAGGCCGCCGGCAGGCGCTTGCGCGAGGAAGTGGGCCTCCAATGGTCCTACCTGACTTGCATCCAATACCTGTCAGGGCAAGAAGCCTTGGCGGCCATTGAATCGCTGCCCAAAGGGTGGGAGGAAAACGGGCGCACCCAGGGGCACCTGTTTGGGGCTGCAGTCATGGCTGCGCACACGGTGGCCAACCTGCGTTCGGACGGCAGCTCGTTGTGCGCCAGCTACTTGGCCCAAGAGCTCAAAGGGAAAACCGTGGAGCAGTGGCTGGCCGAGAAATTCGACGTGTTCCGGGAAGAAGTCTGACACCGGATGCCCATGGGCCCCTGATGGTGGCCCGAAGAGCTTTGGTTACCGTGGGTGTGCCGTCGAGGCCATCTCACCCGGCAACGGGGGACGGGGGCGAGAATCCCCATTCAAGCGCAGATCACCGCGGTCACACGCGAAGGGCCTTGGTTCGTCTGGCTTGCTGTTGCATCTGGTCCTGCATGCGATCAAATCAGGATGCAGCGGTAAAGGCCTAAGTCTTGATATCGAAACTGATGGGTGAGGGTGTGGTGCGGCAGAGGGAATTGAAGCTAGCTGCTGCCTGCCATTGGCCTCAGCGGCTAAAGCTGATCGGGCGTAGATGTCCGCCGGAGGCTTTTTCTTGGCGCCTCATCCGCGATCGATTGCGCACCAGCGCCGCATCTACTCGGTTGATTTTAGAAGCGGCGGGGAAACTGTGTCGAACGGTCAACGTGCGGGAGTTGACCCATCGGTAACGTAGCGGCCAGTGTCGGATGATTCTTCCGAAAGATTGGCAAGGCTAACTGATGGAAATAGGCACATTGCCTGAACCGTTCAATCAACTCGACTTGGCTGGGGTAGAGCGCCGATGCAGGGGTACCTTTGGGTGGATTCATAGGCAAACGATCGGCAGATGACTTTCACGCCGATGTCACGCGGTTGCGGCGATCTTCACCCCCAAGCGGACAGGGGGCCGCTGAGCGCCAATGGCCCGGGCGCTATGACTTGCTGCCAACCCGTGGGACTGTAGGACCCCATCATGGAACTACTTTTGTCTCTTGCTATGGTTATCTTGGCTTCCGCAACTGGTCTGGCGCTGCTCCAGCTTGTAATCGCGCTCTTCAAGGCGCCGTCCTGCCGGGAATGGTTGCGCCGCAGGAGAGCGAGATGATGCGTTCGTTTCACTACGCCTACCAGAAGGCTCGCGCTTGGCACAGCTCCGTAGCGACATCGATTTGGGCCGGAGTCCGCTATTCGTTGACGGGCGACACCGGCTATTTCAAGTCGCACGGTGGCTGGCGTCTGTCTCGCGTGCACCGGGGGTCTGAATCGGCGGAGCAATGATCGCTTCGGCTGAGCCTGTCGGGCCGCCAAAGGATTTAAGCCCTACACAGCCCGCTCGGTTTGTTTCGCTTACAGATCGGCCGTTTGTGGTGCGTGGAGCCCATCTACCCGGACGGCCAGAATGACGGGCGGCGCGCAGGCGTTGCTCTCACCGCTGCCGCTGTCGGATACTGATCCTGTCCATCGTTCGTAGCTCGCAATTCGCGCCGCCCACGGAGCCACAAGAGGGACGAATCGATCAATCAGGCCAACAACGAGCAGCCCGATGATACGTAGCAAGCTTGCTCACAGGCGCGTTCTCGCCGAGGGCGGACCGATTCTGGTGTGGTTGACCTCGTTTAAAAATCATTACGTATTTACCGCCAGTGGCATCGGATTGTCTGGAAAATACGGTGTGGAGCTACGGCAGGACACGAAAGCAAGTCGGAGAGCCCTCCAAGCGCGCTTTGCGGGGTCGAAGTTTCACGAAGTGTTCGTGAGCGATGTGCCAGCTTCGGTGATCAGTGTCAACCGGTCTCTGACGTCGGCTGGGCCGCGAGACGGGATATTCTTCCTCTGCAACACAGAGGTCGTCCAAGCCGCGGTTCTCGCGCACCTCGGGGCCGTGATCCCTAGCGAGGTCATCGCTCTTGCAGCCAACTTGAGTCGGGGACGGGGCTAGCCATGGTGCACTCTTAAAGGTTCAGGAATAGCGCAACTGAAAACTGAAATTCAAGCTGGCCTGCGTTTTGTACACAGCTGATCCACGTTGGCCGGCTTGCACTGGTGCCGAGTGAAAGGTAGCCCGTAATGTCTAAGTGTGCGGTGGTGTTCGTAAGCGCGGCTGTGGAAGAGATCGGTGAGGAGCGCTTGCCCGAAGTCATGCGTGCAGGCCGAGAGTTCAATGCCAAGTGCGGCTCGCGTGCAGTTGTATGCTTCGACGGCAGCAGGTTTTTAACGTATTTGGAAGGCACAGCGAGTGCGGTGGCTGCGAGCTCCGTTTACACCCAGTCCTTCACCCTGCATACCGAAATCGTTGAGCTGGCGCGGGGATCCATCCAGCAGTTGCGGTTCCCTGCGCATGCATTGCTCTTCCTGCGGATTTCAGAAGCCGAGCTCAAAGCACTGATGAGGTCGAACTGGGTGAATTTCTCCCAACGCTTCGGAGGGAAATTCATCCCAGAAACGGGGATGGAGCGGCTTGCCGCATTGGTCGGCAATCGTCTCGATGACGTTCCGCAGTGATGGGTAACGGATTTCCTCTGTAGGCCGCCCGATTCACGTTGCACAGTGGAAGCAGGGGAGTCATGAATTTGAGGCATTCGACAGGGGCATGCCATGCGGTTGGAATTTACTCACAGCCACATCTACCCAGGGGCCACCGCGTCCCTGACAGGCGAGCAGGCTGAACTGGGCGAGAGAACCACCTGCTTGGTCGAGCTCAGTGACGGCGTGGTCCTCTCGACCAGCTGTCTGATTCAAGGGGGGGAGATCATGCTATTCATGCCGGACTACCTGACCGCCCGTGGGGCAAAGATTCCGGCGAAGGACTGGGTGCTGCGGAAGGATCTGGAAACAGGCGCCTGGAAGGCAAAATCAAAGGTTGCCGTGTAGCACTTGCTGCTCTTCCCGACCCGTCAGGTTGTTGGGTCTGAAGCAATCTTAGGAGCGTGTCATGCCAAACCGTGCGGTGGTTTTTGTGAGTGAGGCCAGCCCCTACCTTAGCCTTGGGCGGCTGGTTGAGTTGATAGCCGACGCGGAGCGGTTCAACAGACAGGCCGGCGTGACCGGGGTGACCTTGTGCGACGGGGCCCGGTTCCTGTCCTACCTGGAGGGTCCACCGGATGGCCTTCGCGTTGCCTACGCCAGGGCATCCGAAGTGCGCAGCCACCTGAACTTCATCGAGTTGGCACGCGGGCGTGTCTCGCAACGTCGGCTGCCGCGGTGGCCTATGCGGCTGTTTTTGGCCAAGGAGGGCCAGCTGCAGAGCATCGCGATGGCAGACTGGGCCAGCTTCTCTCAGCGGGGCGATGCGGACGCAATGAATTCAACGGCGATGGATCTCCTTGTGCGCTTTGCCGAAAGCAGAAGTCGTCCCAACTAGCTTGAACCAGCTGCTGACCGTGTGGAAAATTTGACCCGACCTTGTGGAACGGCAATCCACATGAACGTTCTCTTCGTGGACATTGAAACCTCCATCTGTGAGTTGGTTGGAGTCGAACTAAGAGAGCTCGGCTATGACGTCGAATGCTTGGAATTCAGCTCAGGAGCCTTGCGCGCAGCGCAAGCGGGGCACGTCGACGTCGTCATTCTGGATGTGCCCGCCAGCCCTGACGCCCGGCGCAGTGCATACAAGTTGGCAGACGAACTTCGGCGCGATGGCATCGCTTTCTTCTTTACCTCCACGCTTCATCCGAACGATGTGATCAGCCGGCACCGGGATCGGGGTGTTTTGTCCAAGCCCTACGGCGTCAAACAGATCGATTCCTGGATCGAGGCGCTTGGCAAAGATTGCAGAGGCGAACCGGCAGGCGCGCACGTGCGCTAGCTGACTGGCAACATGCATCCGCCCTTTGGAGTGCATTGGACCGCAAGCCTTCCTCTTTACAGTGGATACGCTGGAAGCGAACGTCGCTGCTGCCCATCAATGCGCGCTACTTGCATGATCAGAAGCACTGTCGTTCAGCACCGTCACTTTCAAGACGGCGACCAGATCGTTGTCCTGCAGACAGCGTTCAAGAACTGGCTCCTGAATACGTCGTTCGCCATTGGATTTCCCGACTCCAGCAATCGGCCGCTTTCTGATCGAGCGGAGCAGGCCAAGCGCGCGCTGTTGGCCACGGCGAGCGAGATCAAAGGCCACAGTTACCAGGAGGCCTTCGTCAGGTCTCCTTTCGCCGCGCTTATCTCCATTCATAGCGCGTTGAGTGCTTCAAGCCACGGCGACGCCGTGTTCTTCCTGTGCGCCGACGAAGCCACGTCGGAAGCATCTCCAAAAAACTGATGCTGGCATTCGCCATAACGACCAGCATGACCTTGGCGTTGGGCATCTTCACTATTGTCCGCGCGTCACATTCGAAGCAGGAGTTGTCCAGGATTGAGTCCGTCTGGGCGCCTGGCAGCTATGCCATCGGAGAGATGCGTGCGCAGTTCGGCGATCTCCGCATCTACGAAACCTCCCAGGTCAGCGAAGCCACTTCCGCTGAGGCCGTCAAGCAATACGAACAGCGGATCGTGGCGGGCAAGGCCAAGATCAACGAGCTGGTGAAGCAATACCTGCGGTCCTTCGCCGATGGCGAAGATGCCGCGTTGTTCAAGCCGGTCAGCGCTGCGTTGAGCGATTACTTTGTCATCCACGATCAGCTTCACGCTGCGCTCCTCGCTGGCGATGCCGAGGCCGCGCAGACGATCTCGGTGACAGAATCCAGGGCAAAGCGCGTGGCGCTATTCGACGCCATGGATAAAGTCAGCGAATACAGCCTTCGCGGCATGAAGGCTGAACTCGCAACCAACGCAGCAAGCCTCAACAACCTGATGTCGATCACAGGCTTGGTCTTGGCGGTGCTGTACTTGGTCGCAAGCGTGCTGGGGTGGGCGATCAGCCGTTCGGTCACCCGGCCCATTGGTGAGGCGTTGCCCGCTATCCGCAGCGTGGCCAATGGCGACCTCAACGTGCGAACCGACTACCAGAGCCGCGATGAGGCGGGCCAGATGCTGCTCTCCCTCCGTCAAATGGTTGCCACCTTGGAGCGTTTTTCGAACGACACCAAGGTCATGGTCAAGCTTCACGAGGCCGAAGACATCTCGCACCGGATTCCGGAGGACCTGCCCGGTGTCTACGGCGAGCTGGCCAAGGGCATGAACACAATGGTGTTCGAGCACCTTGAGGCCATCCTGGATGCCATCCAAGTGCTCAACGAGTATGCGGCCGGTGACCTGCGGCGTGACGCGCGACGCCTGCCCGGCTCCCGGGCGTGCTCCACGAATCGATGGACGCTGCCAAAGCAAGTCTGCTGGCGATCAACACGGAGATCAAGCGGTTGGCAGTGTCGGCTGCCGACGGCGACTTCTCCGCCCGCGGTAACACGTCTGCGTTCCAGCACGACTTTGAATTGATGGTTTCGGACCTCAACCGTCTGATGGAGACAGCTGACCACAGCCTCAGCGCCGTCTCCACCTTGCTTCAGGCCATTGCCTCTGGCGACTTGACCCACCGCATGGAAGGCGACTTCCGCGGCGTCTTTGCGACGATGAGCGAAGACGCTAACGCGACCGTGGCTCAGCTGACCGATATCGTCTCCCGCATCCAGCAGGCATCCACGGCAATCAATACCGCGTCGACGGAAATTGCCGCGGGCAATGGCGACTTGTCGCGACGCACCGAACAACAAGCGGCCAACTTGGAAGAGACGGCGGCGTCCATGGAGGAGCTTACCTCCACCGTGCACCAAAACGCTGAGCATGCACGCCAGGCCAGCGAGTTGGCCAGTGGGGCCTCGCGCGTGGCCGGGCAGGGCGGTGGAGTGGTCGGGAAAGTAGTGGAGACGATGGGGGGTATCGAAGCCTCGTCGCGCCGCATCGGGGACATCATCTCCGTGATCGATGGCATTGCTTTCCAGACCAACATCCTCGCACTCAATGCGGCCGTGGAGGCGGCTCGAGCCGGGGACCAGGGTCGAGGGTTCGCCGTGGTGGCCTCCGAGGTGCGCACGTTGGCACAGTGCTCTGCCTCTGCAGCCAAGGAGATCAAGGGGCTAATCGAGGACTCTGTGGCCAAGGTCGCTCAAGGATCGGCGCTGGTTGACCAGGCTGGCCAGACGATGTCTGAGATTGTCAGCTCGGTTGAGCGCGTGTCCAACGTCATTGGTGAGATATCTGCCGCCTCTCAGGAGCAGGCGTCGGGCATCGAGCAAGTGAACCAGGCTGTTTCTCAGATGGACGAAACGACCCAGCAGAACGCCGCGTTGGTGGAAGAAGCGACCGCCGCTGCCCGATCCATGGAAGACCAGTCGGTACAGCTGGCAACCGCCGGCGCGGTCTTCAAGGTGAATGAACGCGCGCAGGGAAAGACGCCAGCCACGGCCAGTGCAAGCTTGGCCAAGCCAGGTGCTGTGGACGGCTCCCGCCTTTCTCAAACCGCCTACGCGGGCAAGCCAACCCCGCCGAAGGCATTGCCAGCTCGTCCCGCACGGCAGGTATCTGCGGACGCAGCGCACTGGCAGGAGTTCTAACCGCCCTTCCAAGGCCAGTGCGAACGCATGGTCGCTCGCAGGGCATGGTTGACCGAAGTTGCCGCTGAAGTCACCGTGGGTGAGGCCGCCTGGATGGCGGCCTCAGACCCGCAAGCGCGCCGAAAGCTCGGCGCCTTGCGCCGTGAGGCGGCGAGGCGGCAATGGCATTGGCCGAGGTTACGGCCGCCCGATGGCCGCTCCGCTTTGGCAGTTCAGCGGCTCGGAGACGGGGGAATGCCAGCCAATGGTTCCCTCAGGATGCCCAGCCATGGCTCGACGATCTCCTCGAACGCGAAGACATGGTCCCGGTGCTGGTCCATCCCTTGGAGGTAGTGCCGAATGCTGCGCTCAAACTCGTCTGCGACGTTGGCGTTGCCGGCGTTCGTGCGAAGCAGGAGCACTGTGGCGGCTTCCAGCGCCGCAACACGTATATGCATGCGATTCATTGCTTCTTGAAGACGCAAAAATGCGTCCCTGACCTCGTCGTTCACCAAGCCCTCCGCGAGCAGGCACATCAACACAGAAGAGGATCAGTGGCTGCTGCTTGAGCCCGGGATCGTCAGGCGAGCACGGTTGGCGGCGATCAGAAGGGCATTGCCAATTCGCTCCGCTTGCGTCGGAGTCATCGTCGAGCCGCACATGGTCGAGTCACCGGCCGCGTTGCGAACTTGGTAAAGCCCGAGTGCAACCACTGCTGTTTCGGCGTCAATGCCGACTTCAAACCTGTCCAGTGGGAACCACGTTGCTCCGTCGAATTTCTCCATCGAGCGCCCCATGCACGGAATCGCGTTGTCAGCCAGAGATTACCGCAAAGCGTGGAACTTGGAACGCGCGCGAATCGGTTGCAACTGAAAGCGGCAGCACCGTGCAGCATTGGGCAATCAACCTGAATCGATCTCCAGCCGTTGCTGAATGGATAGGGCACGACCAGGGTCAATGACGGCGACGCGTTTGCCGTTCCCCAGCTGCACGCCCTGCGGGCAGAGCTCAGCGAATCGGTCGCTGTGAGCGGCAGGCTCGGCACGCCAGGCAGACAGGCTCTCGATGACCAAGACTTCGTCCACTGCAAGGGCGAACAGCTGAACCGCGGATTGAACCAACAGCATTGCTGGACAACCCGTCCCGACTGCATCGCCTCCGGTGATCAAGCCCAGATCAACCACAGGGACGTCTTGCCCTCTGATCGAGACTACAAACTGGCGGTCCCGGGTTCGGGTCAGCGTCTCTGGTCCGCGTATTTCCACGGCCGACTCGACATCCACACCGAACAAATCGCAGCCCACACGCACAATCACCAGCTCCAGCAATGGCTCTGATGAGGCCTGCAGAAATGGATCATAAGGCAGGGGAACGGTCATGGTTTCTGTGGGCAAAGACCAAAGGGCGATCGCATCATGCCCTTAATGTGTCCACCGTGGCAATTCATGCCCTAGGAAATCCGAGGCGTTCAGATTGGCAGGCCAAGGGCCTCACTCTGACAAGACCTGCCCGTCGTCCGAAGACGATGGGTTAGCGGTGGCTGTAGCGTTCGTGCCGGCCATTCGCTTCATGAACTCTTCCAACCTCATCCGGCTCACCGCTTGGTGGTTCTGGCAGTGTGGGCACACCATCACACCGGCGCCTTCCAAGTCCGTCAGGCCCTCGCCCGGTGCTAGCAGCGAGGTGAGACCACAGCTGCTACAAGTGGCCTCAACAGCATGCAGACGCGCCAGAGCGCCGTCGGAGGTCAGTTCTCCATTGACAAAGCGAAGCAAAAAAAAACCGGTTTAGCCACGGGTAGGGTCCTGAAATAGGCCAGAGGCAGTCAGCGGCCTCAGCGATCTCGCAGACTTCCTGAAAGCGATACGCACGCTGCAGGATCCTTCCGCGTGCTTCCATCCGGGACGGTTCGTCGGCTGGAAGACCGAGTATCAAACTCCCTCGGGTCAGGGCGCAAGGAGCTCGGCCAACTCAATGGCGCTGATGGGTCTGGAAAGCGCGAAACCTTGAATTTCGTCACACCCAAGGCCTTGGAGCTTGGCGACCTGACCGTTCGTCTCGGCTCCTTCAGCGACGGTCGAGTAGCCCAGATCATGGGCCAGACCGACGATCGCTTGGACCTTGAGCAACGCGCGTTGGTCTTCGGAAATATCGTCTATCAGCGACTTGTCGAGCTTGAGCGTGTGAATGGGCAACTCGGTCAGGTATCCGAAATTGCTGTAGCCGCTGCCGAAGTCATCCACCGCGAGCCGAATGCCTGACGAGGCCATCCGCTTGAGTTGCTCGCCCGGCAGCGAGTTGACCCGCAGCCATTCTCCCTCGGTGATCTCGACCTCCACGTCCTGGCAATCCAACCCCTGCGCGTGGATTTTGGCCACGAGTTCATCGGCCATTCCTTGCCGCGCGACATTCCGAGCGGAGAGGTTGATGGAAAGGCTCAACGCAAGGCCAGCACGCTTCCATTGCGCCAATTGTGCCAATCCTAGGCGCAAGCGAGCGGCCCCTGGGGGCACTGGTGGCCGCGGCCACCCAGTCGCGTTACTCAATCTCCCCCGATTGGCAGCAGGAGCAGATTTATCGCCAAGGGGACATGGCCGAGCTCAAGGCCACTGGGGGCAACTGGCGTCAACAGCTGATCCACCCCGAGGACAGGCCCGCGGTGGAATTGGCCATTGCTCATGCCCCGGAGTTGGCGTCGCCGTTGGAGGTAGAACACCGCGCCTTGTTGCCAGACGGCTCCGTCCGCTGGATACAGTTGCGGGCAGTCCCGTTGATGGACAGCGAAGGCAACGTGAGCGAGTGGTTCGGTGCAGCCTCCGGCATCACCGATCGCCGCGTGGCTCAAGAGCGTTTGCAGCAGTTGACCGCAACGCTTGAAGAGCGGGTGCAGGCCGGCACTGACGAACTGATGGCGATGGAGGAACGGCTGAGACAGGGCCAGAAGATGGAGTCCCCCGGCCAACTGGCCAGCGGCATTGCCCACGACTTCAACAACATGCTCACCGGGGTCTCCATGGGCTTGGAGCTGTTGGAGATGCGCGTTGGCCAAGGCCGTTTGGAGGACCTGGGTCGCTACGTGGAGATGGCTCGAACGGGGGCCGACCGAGCTGCAGCGTTAACCCAACGACTGTTGGCGTTCTTTCGCCGGCGGACGTTGGCACCGTCGGCCATCCACGTGTCGGCCATGGTGAACAGGACGCTCCACATCCTGGCCCGCTCCATCGGGCCCTCCATTGAGATCGAGACGCGGTCGGATCAAGTGGAGGACGTCGTGCGGGTGGATGCTCCGCAGCTGGAAAACGCCCTTCTCAACCTGTGCATCAACGAGCGCGATGCGACGCCGGATGGAGGGCGCATCTCGATTGAGGCCGAGCTCTCACACGTCGATGGCGGACTGGCGGAGCGTTTGGTGCTGACGCCTGGACCCTATGTTCGCTTGTCGGTCCGAGACACGGGAACCGGCATGGACGCGAGCGTTGTTGAAAAGGTGTTCGAGCCCTTCTTCACGACCAAGCCGATCGGGTAGGGCACGGGGTGGGGCTTGCCGATCTACGTATTCACGCGCCAATCCGGCGGTCAGGTGGCGGTTGACTCCATCCCTGGGGTGGGAACCACGATGCACCTTTATTTGCCGCAAAGCACGGCTGATACCGATGACCGAATCCAGGAAACGCCCGCGCTTCCCCCAGCCACGTCGCCTGGTCGCTCGGTCCTTCTGGTAGAAGACGAGACCGCCATGCGCACGCTGGTGAAAGAGGTGCTGAGCAGTTTGGGCCACCGCGTGAAGGCGGCTGCAAACGGCAGCGACGCCCTCACTGTGCATGCCAGCGAAAAGCACTTTGATTTGCTGATTACGGACGTGGGCCTGACGGGCTCGCTCAATGGGCGGCAGGTGGCGGACGCGGGCCGGCAGCGCCGTCCGACACGCCGGTGTTATTCATCACCGGCTATGCAGCAAGCGTCGCGGTAGGAGCCGGCCAGCTTGAGTCTGGCATGGAGATACTCACCAAGCCGTTCGCCGCGGGGGAGTTGGAAAGAAGAGTGACCGAGTTGTTGCTGGAAGCCGTCAAAGCGTCGAACGAACCGTTCCCAGCAACTCCAGCAGCGTGAAAGCTTCTTGAGCAGCATAACGTCGTTTTCGAGGAAGTGTGGGTCTGCGCCGGAAACGCCCCCGTGACCGGTGACCAGCAGGACCGTCACGGAAGGGTGGCGTGCCATGGCGTGCTTGGCGAGATCGTGCCCGTTCATCCCCGGCAGGCCCACGTCGGAGATGAGGAGATCGAAGGCGGGTTGCTGTGCCAAGCGCTCCACAGCCGCTTCAGCGTCTCCGACCGCAGTGATGTCATAGCCGCTGTCTTTGAGAACGTCCTGCATCGATTCGCGGATGGCGACGTCGTGCTCTACAAGAAGGATGCGAGGGTACGAGAGGCAGTCATAGCAAACCTGGTTGATCAAAAATTCGAGGAATCATGCAGGACGGGGAGTAAAGCGCTGGTGCATCCCTGTGATGACGGCAATCACGGGAAGGCGAGGGCGCCGTCGCGCCTTGACGCGGTTTTGCCGCGAGGGCTGGATACTCAATCCCCACCCCCTCCCGCCTGGACACTCCCACTATGGCCCGATCCGCCCCCGATTTGCCGGCAGCGTCGCCCCACGCCCTTCGCGTCGAAATCATGCCGCTGGAGTGCGGTGATACCGCGGTGATCGTCGAATTTGAATCCGAACCGCCCGCGTCGTGGCGAGCTCTTCTGACGAAGAAGTTGGCAGACGTGGAGGGGCTTGAGCTGGCATCCGCCCAGTTTGAGGGGCGGGTTCTCTACGTGCTGGGTGCGGAGGGGGGTAGGGGAGGAAGCGTCCACAGGGTGAGTCAATTGTTGCGGTCTCTTCCCGGACGTCCTGGGGGCTCAAACCTGCTGGATGAGCCTGTGAGCCGGGGCGTCCCGGGGCCGGAGCAGGCTCTAGCGACGCACGCCTGAGCGCGTTGTTCAAAAGACGAGTTAAACGCCCGGCCGGAAGATAGGCCGAGCTCGGTTCGATGGCGCTAGCATCGCAGATTGATCACGCAAGGCAGCTATGTACGTTGAGGTATACCACCGGGTGGGATTTTGGGCCCGGATCACCGGGGCGGAAGGTTGGCGCTGGCGGCTGGTGGCGCCACGCGGGCATGTTTTGATGGCTCCCCGGGAGACGTTCGCCAGTCGGCAGGCGTGCTTGGCGGCCTTGGCTCTGCTGCAGATCGGGCCCATTTCAGCGGTGGAGTCGGCCGGAGATGCCCCGAACGCGGTGGGCGCGGCCCCCTCACTATGTCCCGCCCTTTCAACGCCATGACGGCCACCCCAGGTTGGGCAGGTCACGGTCACATCGCCGGCATCCAATGAGGACTGGGTCTGATCCATCGGGGGGCATTTCGCTTGAGTGTGACTCCCCGCGTCGCAGGAAGGCGATCAGTTGAGGCCAGCGGCGTTCGCGTGCACACTGCTTTTGAACAGTCAGGGTTCGAGGGCCATGGGTACTTCCAAGCCGGGCAAAGATTTAGAACGGGTCACCTTGTCGGTGGGAGAGCACGTTTACACCTCCGAGATCTGGCGGCTCAGTGAAAGCCGTTGGGTTCTTCTCGCTGTCGAGGTCCATGGCGTGGGAGGGCGCTCGGATTTGAGCATCAAAGCGTCGTCGTGCCTCCATGCGTTGGACGCGGGAGAGCGGATTGCGTCTGAGATTCTCAACAACCCCTATGGCTGAATTGGCGTTGGAAGGTTCAATCGACTGAATGGATCCCAAGGACGGCAGATGAGCATTTTGAACGTGTTGCTGAGTGCCGATCACTTGGCTGTGACCGTCGATACCCTTGCGCAAGATGCTCAAACCGGGGCGCACTCAGAGGGCGCCAAGTTGCTTCTGCTGCCTCAGCACAACGCCGTCTTGGCCACGCGTGGGTCGGCCCAGTTCTTCCTAAGAATCTACGAGCTCTGTCTCCAAGCCAGTTTTCGAGCAGACTTCACGATAGAGCGGCTGTCCGGCGAGCTTGGCGGCGTGATTGATCGCCTCTGGCCAAACTACGTGAGCGCGGCGGCAGCCGCTGGCATACCCATCAGCGCTATGCACACCGAGTTGGTTTTGGGCGGCTGGTCGGCGCACGCCCAGCGCATGGTTGCCACCGCTTATGCAAAGTCCGAAGATGGCCGTCCCGCCGTGGTCCAAGCGCTGGTGGGAGGCTTGGCGTCGCCAGGAGAGCCCTTGCGGAATCAGCCAGCAGGCATGGGACGGGCGGAGTTGATGGCAGCAGGACGCTTGCAAGCCGCTTACCTCAACGGCGACAGCGAGCGGCCATTAGCGGGCGGTCGTCTGTTGGCAGCAATTCTCTCAAAGGGCCAAGCAACCGTTCTCGATCTGGGAGGTCTCTAGGGGGCAGGGCAAAGCGTCGATTTGCTCGGCCACGGACCTCAGTCCATGACGCAAGCCAAGCAGAAAGTCTGCATTGGAGCGTTGGCTGGGGAGGCACATGGATGTCGACGATCATGGGCATCAGGTGGGCCCATGCAAGGCGCACCGCGGTGGGATTGGCAGAACTGGCCACCAAAGCCCTGACCGCATACTCCAAGGCATTGGTTTCGCCCTCAGCGTTGGGCAGGCGCCTCTCGCACTCGCTCAGGCGGAGCTCCAACTTGACCAACGCCTCCGTCTCAGCCTTGTGCATACCCCTCCTCCATTGGCTGGCCACCGAATCGCGGTCTGGCAGCAGGGTGGCCCCAAGCTCAAGCGTTGGAAACCGGTGAGCGTTCCGCTTGACTGCACCGTCAATCGGCCCTTTCGGGCCAGCACACAGCGGTCCACTCTTCAATCAAGACTCGCCATGCGCGGGTGGTTAGGTTGGGGGCAAAGCTTTTCCAACCTCGCGCGTGCCACCGCCTAGCGGTTGTCACAGAGCGGGCAAGTGAGCACGGCGGCGCCGTCCAAGTCCAGCAGGCCATGCCCTGGAACCAATCGCAGTTGGCGGCCGCATTCCAGACAAGCGCAACTGATCCGCGTGACCTGCAAGAGCGAGCCGTCGGCCCGCCGCACACCCTCAACCTGATCGATGAAGAAACGTCCAATGTTGGGCATGAAGATGAACAAAAAGCTGAACAGAGCGGAATGCATATGATGCACCGCGACAACCCCACCGGAACCAGATGAGACAATTGGATTCTGAAGAATTCATCTACGGGGTCGTCCGCGCAGTCCGCACGCCAGATACCGCTGTCCGATCCCTCTATTGCCGTCGCAGGAGCATGATAAAGAGGCGGGCTGCACGGCGACAGCCTTAGGCACAGGGAAGTAACCGAGCGGCGCTGTTGGAAAGCGCTGAGCCAGTTCGTTAACCAGCAAAAGGCCAGACCGGCGGCCAGTCGGTTGCGACCACTGCTGAGGGTGTGTGTCGCGCGTTGCCCTAAAGAGGCCGCCTGCTAGGGGTGCCGATCACGACGATGCCCTGAACTGCCGGGGCGTCACCTAGGGGAGGGGGAGTCACCCCTTTGGGTTCGGCGGCGCCAACTGGGGTCAGCGCCATAGCGGAGATTTTCACGATTGTCGCGTCCATCGGACGCACGGACATCTTGCTAGGGCGAACGTCAAGCGCCAGTGAACGCGCTCGGGTCGACCCGTGCGCGAGGGCTACCCAACTTGGATGGCGGCAAGCGCGTCTTTGGTTGAGAGAGGGCAGCCATAGTGCCACCCTTGGCCAATAGCCTCTGGAGCAATCCGGTAGAGCAGCAAATCTTGCGCCTCTGATTCGACGCCTTCTGCGATGACATCCAGCCCAAGCTCACGTGCGATGCGATACATCCCTGGCAAAACGGGCCGCAGGGGGGAGTCCTCGTTGATAGCGGCCACGAACATGCGATCGATCTTGATTCCTCGAAACGGCGATTGGGCGAGGCGGGAGAAGTTGGCGCTGCCGGTCCCGAAGTCGTCGATCAAGAACCGGTATCCCAGAACAGAGAGGGCCTGCATGTTGCTCTTTGCGGCAGCGGACACGAGTTCTTCCCGCTCGGTGATCTCGATGCGAATTTGCTCTGGCAACACGCCAAAATCGTTGGTGACGCTGCCGATGTAGCGAACGACGCACTCTTGGGCCATGTCCACGGGCTCGGCATTGATGCTTACGTAGAGGTTCCTATGCTCCCTCAGCGCGGGGGCGAGATCATTCATGGCACGGGCCAGCACGTATCGAAAAAGATCAGGACTCAGGCCGAATCGGTGGGCGATGGGCGCGAAGATGGCCGGCGGGATTTCATCGTCTCCCGGCGGGCGCCAGCGGCTGAGCGCTTCAAATCCCACGAGCTCCCGCGTGCCAATTCGACGCAGTGGCTGGTAGGCCAGTTCGATCTCGCTGCGCTTCAGTGCAAGCACCAACCGTTGCTGGATGGTTTGCCGAGCCGTGATTTGGTGTTTGATCAGCAAGAACGCGAGCAAAAGCCCTACCGAGGCACCCGCTGCCAGGATGGTGGTGAGCAACGCCGAGGGCAGTTCGGACACCACGTGCCTAGGGCTGGTAACGAACGCGCAAACGTCGGCCACCCGGCTGCAATGTTGAGCTTGGACGAGAGACGGGCTGCCGACGCGGCTGGTCGGGGACAAGGTGCGGAATGTAAACGATCGGTCCTTCGTTTCGATGCTGATGGAGCTGCTGCGCGCAGGGTCCAAGCTCTCGAAGGCAGACGGGGAGGACACGGTGAACGTGTCGCCTTGGGCGATCAGATTGGACCCGGTGTAGGGGGAGCCAACGAGATCCGACGCGTGCCAAAGCCGGACAGCGCCGCTGGAGAAGCGTGGGGCGGGGAGGGTGTAGGGGCGCGAGCGCCCCCAGAGAGCGCTGCAGACAAGGCGTCCGTCTCGGATGCGACCGATGTCGCTCATGTAGATGGAGCGGAACGCGATCTCCTTTAGTGAGTCGATGTCGGTGTCGGAGCAAGGCGGCTGTCCGATGCGAGAGGCTTGTTCGGCCGCTACGCGCCGGTCACGAGATATGGCCTCCGCGCGCGTCACCGCGGCTTCCGCCACTGCCTCCGCCCCTTCCTTGTCACGCACGTAGAGGATGGCTTGGGCGACCGCGAGCATCGCCAAGAGGCACACCGCCGTGGCTCCTATTACGGTCGAGACGTAGCGACGCCGATTTTCTCGAACGCTCAAAGCAACCCCCGATCTGAAACGCGCCATCGCTTCGCTTGGCTTCTCGCCTCATTTACCTTGTTACAGGTTTATCGGCAAGCTTTCCATGAACTTCAGCCCCAGCTCCACTGGCTTGCAAGCCTCGATCGAACAACCATGCATCTGCGTCTGAACTGTACAGCAATAGGCCGTGAGCCCGGCGATCGCCAGCATTGACACCTGCGGCGTCTGTTACGAAGATCAATACGGTTGCACGGATGGCGCAAGCGGGCACTTGGTAGCGCCTAGGCTTGCGAGAGCACGCCTGCGCTCTCCGTCAGACACGCCATGCCCTTGTGCTATGGTGCAAGGTGCGGACGGGACGGCTGTCGGCAGCGTCGGGTGGGCGATGGCGCTTTCTGTGCGGTCATGGGCGCGCTAGGTTGCTCTTTGATCAGCCAAGCGAGGAAGGCAAGGCGGTCCGGGAGAATTTCAGGTCGAACGCCCAAGCGCAAATTGCACTCGAATTCGTCGAAGTAAGCCATTCCAGCCGAGAACTCCGCGTTGTTCGGTCGCATCGATTTGGCACTGGCGATTGGATCATCCACGGTCCCGCAGCAACACGCCTTCAGCATCTCCATCAGCTGGGACTTACCCAGCTTGGTGAGTCCAAACTGGGCTGGCTTGCCCGGCTGGAACCAGACCAGGTCTTGATCACACAACGCCGTCAGCCTCGCTGGCGAGGGACGAAACCCCTGGGCAGCCATGCACAGGTCTGCGAACTGATCAAGATGAACGGTCATAGCAGTGGTCGTCTTTGCTCATGAAAGGCCTTTTTTCACTGTGATCCCCTGCGATCGAAGGCGCAAGCCTCTATGCGTTCAGCGTTGGCCGAGGCTTCGACCGTCTTTAGGGGCGGCGGCGGCCCTCAAACCGCTCGAGCGCTCCCTTGCTGGCGCACCCGTCCAGGGAGCCCCGAGGTGGGACCGGGAAGCCCATTGGCCGATGATCGCCAAGGTTCGGCCGGCAGGTTCATGCTCAACGCCCTGCCAGTCAACGGGGTGGTCGCGCTCCGCCTCCCGGAGCCCAAAGACGCCTGAACCCCACGGGGCCCTTCGGGGTCCCTTTCATTTCCTAAGAGAGAACGCCCGTGACGACCATCAACGCCCAGTGGTGCACCGCCTTCAACGCCGCTCTGCAAGCGCACTTCGCCCTCCCCATCCAGAACGCGGGGCTCACCGACACCGAGTTGTCCCGCTACAGCGACCTGCAGCCCAAAGAGGCTGCCCTCACCTTTGGCGAAGACCACGATCTGGAGCGCGTGGATCGCGGGTGGTTTGGCTAGCCGCTTTGGCTGCCATGCCATGCCAGACAAACGCCACTGGGACCAACTCGGCTCGGGCAGACTGTGAGGGGTGTCACGCAATCGGTAAACTGTGCCCGCGCCAAGGTAGGCGCTATCAGGGGCACCATGAAAAAGTTCGTTCTTCCTCTCGGCATCTTGCTGCTGTCAGGCTGCGCCACGTTTGCGCCAGCGCCGCCGCGGCAGGTGGCTTTGACCACCACTTTCGATCCCAGCGAAGTTGCTTGGTTCTCTGAGAAAGGCACTGGCGCCATCAACGGCCAAGCCTTCTTCCAAACCCGGGGTGGTCAGCCCAGAACCTGCGCGGGGTTGGAAGTCTCCTTGCAGCCCAAGTCCGGCTATGGTCGCGAGCGCCTGCTCGCGCTTTACGGCAGTGCCGAGAGCGGGTATACCACCGTGGGTTCGGCCAACGTGCAGTTCATCCCTGACAGCGCCGATTACAAGCAGGCGCGTAAGACATCGGTTTGCGACGCCCAAGGCAATTTCAGTTTTACTGGGCTGCCTGCAGGAGAATATTTCCTGACCACCGGCATCATGTGGTCCGTTCCCGGTCAAGAGTTCATGCCTCCGCAGGGTGGGCTTTTGATGCAAAGCGTCAAGCTCTCGGATGGGGAATCCACGCGAGTCATCATGACCCGTTGAGGTTGGCCGCCGCAAAAACACCACGCCTTCAGCCGGCAGGTGAGTGAAGTGGACTGAGTGGGGGGGCATTGCGTGCCCCCCGAGTCAGTCAGCCAAGAAAGTTGGATGCTCGGTCGCGCCCTTGCCCAAGGGCATTGAATTGTTGAGTCAACGCCTGCAGCCCCTGCTGCAAGGTCGTGTTGTAGGTGAGCGTCTGGTGGCCGGCATGGGCGTCGGCCATTCCCGCGAGAGCCATGTTCCAAGCGACAGGCAGTAGTTGGGGGCTCGGGTGGCTGGCAATGATCGTTCGCAGCCCATACTCCAACGCCTTGAGATATCCGCGATGGGCTTCCAGATCGACTTCGCAGGCATCCAATCGCGCTGCCAGGTCTTCTAGGGTTTGGGCCATGATCGGGCTCGACAGGGGGGAGATGAGGCCCGATAGTGGCAGAAAGCCGCCAGACTTTTGCGATGAGCATCCTCAACGTTCTGCTGAGTGCCAACCAGCTGGTTGTGACCGTGGACACATGGGCCGAAAACGCGCACAGCGGACAAGCTTCGGCGGGAGCCAAACTGCTCCTCATTCCCCAGCACCAACTGTTGCTGGCGACCCGTGGGTCAGCCCAGTTCTTCTTTCGCATCTACCAACTGTGCCTGGAGGCAAGTTTTCGGGCCGATTTCACGATGGAGCAACTGAGTGCTGAGCTCGGGCTCGTGATCGATCAGCTTTGGCCCAACTACATGAAGGCCGTTGCCGAGGCTGGGTTGCCGGCGGAACACTGCACCACGGAGTTGGTCTTGGGTGGTTGGTCGCCCAAGAACGGCCGGATGATGGCCACGGCCTATGCCAAGCACGACTTGACCGTTCCAGCGGTTGTCCAGCCCATAGGAGGACAGCTGGCGTCGCCCGGCGATCCGCTCAGGGAGCGGCCGCCCAGCATGGCCACCCAGGAGCTGCTGGTGGCAGCGCAGCTCCAGGCTCGATACCTCAACGCCAGCATGAGGCGGACCGTCGCCGGCGGACGGTTGCTATTGGGCTTTTTGAAGCCTGGCCAGGCGGTGGTCAAAGACTTGGGCCCGATTTAGCCCTGCCAATTTCGTCAGTCGAACCGTTCAAAGCAATGCCCCAGTCGAGCGCCGGCTGACGGGCAAGTGCAGCCGCGCCTGCAGCGTGATCGGGCTTTTCTCCCAATTTTTAGCTTTAGTCAAAATAACCCCCTTGTGGGTTTCGCGTGTCGGTGTATCCCAAACGTATGACGTTCGCGATGCGTGCGTCTGACACCGACCAACGAAACGAAAGGGGGGAACATGTTCATTGGATTCAGACTGACGAAGCGGCTTGTCGTCAACGCCGTGGTTGTCCTGGTGCTGGCGCGATTGCTGTTTATGGGCATGGACGGCTTGGACCGGTTTTCCGACACGTGGAACCGCACCTTTGGGGCGAGCATGCCCAACGCCAGCGGGTTGCGCGGCGCCGTCAACGGCGCACGCCAGGTTTTCCCGTCTGGGTTGGACGAGTATGCGCGCCAGGCCGAACGGGACGCGGCCCAAAGCACCTCGCTGTTGGACGTGTTTGCCAGCGTGTTCGGACGCGTGAAAAACGAGGAGGTCATGTTGCCCTCCACCATCAATTCCGCTGGAGGGGAGGGCTCGATCTATGACCGCTATGACCATTGATTTTGAGTGGCTGTCCATCCTCTCCGGGTGGTCCTTGCTCAACGACAGCGCGGCGCTGCTGCGCACCCCCGGCCAACGCTGGGCGGGCTTGGAGGGATTGCTCATCGGCTACGGCCTCATCGCTGGACAGTGGTTCGTCCTGGCCACCATGGCAGGGGCGCTGGCATGACCACCGTGGGCGCGGTGTTGGCCGCCGTCCTGGCTGCAGCGTTCCTGGCCACCGTGTTGGGCCTGGCTGGCATCTTCTGGGTCAATGCACGGCACGCCAGCGGGGCGCTTCGTGTGCGTTACCGCTTGCGTGCCCAAATCCTGGCTGGGCTAGTGCTGGCGTGGGTGCTCACCCTGGCGAGGCTGTCCACGTGAGCCGGCCACCTTACGTGCAGATGGCCGTCCGCGTGCCACAGGAGCTGAAAGACCGGCTGGAACAGGCGGCAGCCCGGGAGGGGCTGCATGTCAGCGAGATGGTTCGCTTGTTGCTTTGCGAGGGATTGGCGCGCCGTGCGGCGATCAACGGGCAGGGGTCTTCACGATCCGGTGGTTTCGCAGCGGCCGAATAAAGTTGGCCGGTGTGGACTTGTCCAACGGTTGGGCGCGCACTTGGTATTGCCCGCTCTCGCACAAGCGCAACAGCTCAGCTTCGTCGTGGATCTCGCGCTGGCCATCCTTGGTGTTGCCCATTTTGGCCACCCGGAACGCCACGTTTCCCGTGTCTCGGTCCCTCATCCGCACCGCGACGATCACCCTTCCATCGTGGCGAACCAGGTGGAAGGCTCGGGCAAAACGGTCGCCGTTGGACGCCCTAGCTGGTGAAATCGGGTCAGGCGGCGTGGCACGCTGGATCGGTGCCGGTGCCGGGCGAGGCGGAGCTGAAAGGGGCTGCGCTGGGGCCTTGTGACCCAACGCTTGGCGCGCCAGCTGCTTCTTGCGGCCCGGTTCGGTGGCGGTGTCACCGTCGATCCAGGCTTGAAAGGTCCCGTTGGCCGGGCTGGGGTGCGACGCAAACACCCATGTCCGGCCTTGGGCGCTGAAGGCTACCTCGTTGATTTCTTGGAAGTCGTTGAATTGCTGGCGCATGAGCGCCTTGACCCCCTTCATGTAGGCATCGGTGGTCCCCAACAAGACCACGCGCTCCACACTGTCAGGCAACGGGTCCAGGTGGCGTGCCACGCATGTTTTCATGGCTTCCAAAGGCAACGACGAACGCATGGCCTTGGGCATGATGGTGCCACTGCTGACCAGCTTGCCGTTGTCCATCACCGACAACCCGCAGCGCACCAAGGAGGCGGCGCCCATGTGGCGGCTTTCGGCGGTCAGGGCGTCGTTGATCGTTTGCCCACCCAGATCGATCCCAAGCTCGTGCAATACAGCTGCGAGGCGAGGGCGCATAGCACCCGCGAAGGCGACCCCATCGAAGCTCCCGTGTTGGGCGGCGGCAATTTGGGTGGCCCCCTTGGAAAACCCCAGGACCAAGGTTTTAGGGACGCTGGTTCCCCAGTAGCCGGGATTGGCACGGAGGTGCCAGCCTCCCTCCACACGCACATCAAGTCCTGGTGCATGGCATGCGCGGCACGCCTGCCAGCCATGGTGAGTTGTCATGGGGCCTCCGCAGGATCCTTGAAGGCCCATACAGTTAAAGCACGTGCGAGCGGTATGCAAGAGCTTTTTGTCGGCTAAATGTGGCGGAAAAATGGGATGGCATGGGATGGCGTGCAATAGCTGCGTGGCAGCACGGTGTGGAGTAGCCTGACACCATCATACGAAGGTCAATGGCATGGATGATCCGGCTGAGTTGAACATGGAAGCGTGGCCGGCTGAGGTGGCCTTCGTGCCCTACGTCGGCCGCGGCTACTGGAAGGGAGTTGAAGGGCGCCGCGTCTTGCTACTGGGCGAGTCCCACTACCGGGAGGCTGGGTGGACCGACGACCCCGTTATCACTCGTCCATTCACCCGCGAGACGTTCGGCGACATGGAGACTTGCAAGAGGACAGGTGGTGGCAAGTTCTTTGATGAGCTGGATCGCCTGCTGACTGGTCAAAGCAGCCCAAATGTTGTGGATGCCGCCCACGCCTGGCAGCACGTCGCATTTTGCAACTTGTCCCAGCGCTTTGCCGGCAAGAGAGCTGGACACCGTCCGTCAGGAACCGACTTCAGTCAAGGCGGGAAGTTGTTGGTAGAGGTGATCCTCCCTCTGCTCCGGCCAGAGGTGATTCTGGTGCTCGGCCGCACCGCTTGGCGAATGTTCGATCACGGGAAGCGGTCGGACCAGCCTACCTTCCAGGCTCGCCATGCCAACTCCGAGGGCAGGAGGCGGCGCTATCTGGAGGAGCGCCACGTATGGTCTCTCGATTATGGCAACGGGGGGGGCGTGGATGACTTGGGTCTACCATCCATCTTGGAACGTAGATTGCTGGGAAGATCGTGCCGCAGCTCTGAGGCATCTTTTGAAATACGCGAATGAAGGGCAAAGGATATGACGCACAATTCGTTGAAGGATGCGATCCGCGATGCGCTGGAGCCGCGTGCTGCCACGCGGCAGCCCACGGCGTTGGACATCGCACAGGAGGCCAGAGAGGCCAAGGCCAGCCTGGAATCGAACATGTCCTGCATGGCCCGCATCACTGTTCCCGCCGGCAGCGAGCGTCACCGGGCGGCTTTCCAACTGTTGAGGGCCTCGATGGACTACGGGCGTGCGTTGCTGTTCCTGTTGGAAACCCATCCCATCGATCTTCCAGCGGTGGCCTTGGCAATGCACCGCTCCCAGATTGAGCAATTCCTGCGGGCGGTGTTTGTCCAGTTCCTTGCCGACGACGAACAGCTGGCGGACTTTCTCCAGGAAGATCGGGGCCCTCGAAGGAAAAACGAGAAAGGAAAGTGGGTGGCTATTGCCCTCAAAGACCTGGCCGCGGACGTGGAGCAGGCCATTGCACGCATCGGGCAGGACGATGAGCCTCAGAAGCTGGCTCGGACGGTGACCAATTCGTGGGACCCTCTTTGCGGGCTGGTCCATGGCGGGAAGGCCATTCGGGTGATGTATCAAGATCCCAATGGACAGATCGGGGCGCACGTGCCGGCAGCCATTCTGTTTCAGACCACCGTCAACGCGGTGGCCACCACCAACTTGTGCGTCATTGCAGCACTGACGGCGGTTGGGGTTGGGGCCTTTGAGGAAAGCCCCGTTGTTGAGCAGTGCGCCAGCGGGATGTTGCACTACATGCAACGGAGGAAAGCCCGCATGGAAGAGCTGGCCTGGCCGCCTTAAAGGACCGGACGCGTATTGTCGTGCCGCTCTGTATCCCCACCAACGATCGCTGGCGGGGAGAGTTGCAATCGGAGGTCTGCGAATCCTCGGTTTAGGCGGCGTGCCTTCTGGCCAAGGGATTCCCAGGTTGAGTCTGCGGCGTCGGATGGAGGCTTTTCGTTGAGGATCAGCTGGGCCGATGCCTTGAATCTCTCAAGAAGTGCTGCTTCATGCCCCGGTGGGTCCAGTTCAACGCGGTTGCGGGCCTCCGCTGCGTTGAGCTCCAGCATGTTCAGTTCGATCAGTGTGGCCATGGCAATGGCGGACCGGGTGGGCTCCGTCCTATTGCGGCGGCAGAGGTGGGTGATCCATGTCCACATGGGGTCGATTCGTCCTTGTTCGCCGATGCCCTAATCCTTGACGGGCGGTAACAGTTGCTCGATGAGTGCGTTGCGCTTCTTCGCCGGCAGCTCACCCAAAACGCCCAGCAGTTCGGCAAAACGTTCCTGCTGGGCCACGCTCTGCTCGCCCAAAGCCAAGATCGCATCGGCCATCGCTGGGCTGGTCGCCAAGAGATAGGCCGGGGGCACCTCCAAGGCCTGGGCCAGCTCGAAGAGGGCTTCCAGGCTGATCGACATGCCCTCGGATTCATACCGAGAGATGCGGGCCGACGCAGCGTCCTTGTCCATCCCCATCCGCACTCCGACCTCGCGTTGGCTAAAGCCCCGCAGGACGCGGGCTTGGCGCAAACGCGCGGCAACCACGGCTCGGGGAGCGGGCGGGGCGGCAGTCACGGGCTGAACGGATGCAATGCAGGCATGCGGACAGGATGACCCAGAGGCTACGCCCCGGGTAGACTCTACGTGCCACGTAAGTTGGCCGCAAGATCCCAAATCTATTGGTGGGAACAGGGGGTTCCATGAAGAGGGTCAGAAGAACCGTGCTGATCGGGGCGTTTGCCCTGACTGCAGCGGCTGGAGCGCAGGCACAATCGAGGGCCGGATCGGACCTGCTTCGCCACATCGGCCGAGCCATCCAAGGCACGCCGAAGGTGGTCAGCGATAGGTCGCGGAGCCCTTACCTTGAGCCGCCTGGGACCTACTGGGACCTGGATCAGGAAGGCTTGGAAGGGGTTCAACACCTGCGGGCCGGAGTGACGGCTGTCGGAGGCGGGGGCGTGGACACCTGCGACATGCAGCTGCTGGCAATGGCCCATTCGGCCTATCGGATCGACGCCGACAAGCGCCAGTGGTGCCTGAGGCAATGGTGGCTGATGGACACGAAGGCCCACGGCGCCAACGGTGTCTCGGGCAATGATCCGGCTGCCATCGAGCGCCGTTATGGCCCGGCCTTCGACGCGCGCCTGCAGCGCTTCAAGGCCATCCGACGGTTTGCGATTCGTCCCACGTTCCAAGCGCTGGGCGATGTCGCCTATCGGGCCGACCGTGGCGTGCTGGAAGGATTCATCCCGATGCCTCAGGTGTCCGCGGCGGGACAAAGCGTCACCGGCAAGGGCTTTGTGCCGTGGGTTCACCGCACCTCCACGGGGGTGTCCAGCCCACCCAACGCCGGCCGCTTCCATCTGCTCATCCGAATGGACGCCCAAGAGGCCGCGAACTTGGCGCGACAAGGTCGCAGCTACCGCGACGATTTGGTGGTGTTCTCCGTCAACCGGGTCTGGGTGGAGGGAACGGTGCCAAAGATGGACGTGACGATAGAGAGGGTTCGGCTCGGATACCGCGATGAAACGATCGACGTTGATTTGACCCATACGCAAGGAGCTCCGGCATGAAAGCAACCCTCGTTTCCCTCGGCCTGATCACCGCAGGGTTGGCTGCCTGCAGCAGCAAAGCTGATCTTCCCACCATCGAACAAGTCGCCCACGCTTACGAGGCGCATGCCAATGCCAACCTCTCCAGTGAAATGGGCCAACGAATCGAGGTCCGGGGTTGGAAAGACCTCACCGCGGATTGCACCTCAACTGGTCCCCAGCGTGCCACGTGCGTGACCGGTGGAACGTTGGACGTGGTCGGGTTCCAGGGCGGGCAGCAGTTGAAGCCCGATCCCGTCCCCGTGCCGCCGGCTTACGACTTCGTCTTTGAGAAGCAGCCCACCGGCTGGGTGCCGGCCGGAGCCCAGAAGAAGGGCTGACCTTGCCAAGGACCGGAATCGCGGTATGCATTGAGGAACACCACTTTAAGGAGGTCCCATGTCTTACAACGCTCACCACACCCCCGGCGGTCACATGCAGTGGGGCTTGTTGGCCCCCGCCACTGTGATCCTTGGGGGAGCGGGCTTGCTGTTTCTTGCCGGGGCCCAAGAGATCGGCCAGAACGAGGGCTACGGCTGGCAGGCCGGCCTGGCAGCCGCTGGTGGGGCAGCCGTGCTGCTCTTGCTGGCGATTCTCTACGTGTTGAACTGGCGAGCGGCCCGCGTGCGCGCGGCAAGGGCCAGCGGGCTCCCGGTTTCGCCGCCCAAAGGTGGCTTTGGAAAGGGCGCCCTGGTGGGCTTGCTTGTCGTCGTTGCCCTGCAGCTGGCCAGCGTTGCTGTGGGCCTGCTCTACCCGGGGTTGGAGGAGAGCGAGCGAAACTTCTTCACCTCCGTGCCCCCGATGGCTCTGACGGCGCTCATGCCGGTGGCCCTCATCGTCGGTGGCATCGCAGGCAAGCTTTGGCGCTCCACCAGCCTGTAAGATCAATCCATGTCCTTTGGGGCCCCCGCGAGGGGGCCTTTTTTTGTGCCAAGAAAAGCTCAGTGCCGCCACCGGTCGCTTCGCGCCGGCTTCTGTAAAAGCGGGGGTAGGAAAAGAGCGGATGACGCCTTCGGCGCGATAAGTGATGTTAGGAAAAGCTGCGGCCTTAGCTCCGCAGTTTTTGATTTTAGTCAATATTTTGTCCACCAGAACCGTGGACAAATTTTCAGGGCGATCTACCTTGGATACATGGGAAGGCAATAGTGCCAACCGACAAACAAGGATCTCGCCATGAACCACACGATGCTCATCACAAACGACACCATCACCGTCAAGGAAGCTCACGAAGCTGCGCATGCCGCTGCCAGCACTTTGTTTGACCAGTTGTCTGGGTATACCTATTCGACCGGCGCGGCGGGCTATCCCGCGTTCCAGTCTTCCACTGAAGACGCATTGCTGGCTTTCCTGCTGAACCGCAATTGGGCAGAGCTGGGACGCGAAGACGACGAGCTGCTGGCTGAGCAAACCGTCTCTGTCAATGTGCAGCGTCAAGAGGACGGGGAGCTCCTCTATGAAGTGGGGCTCGACATCGAAGGGTCGGATTACGGCACCAATTGCAAGGTCAAAGACCTGGCGACGCTGAACGAATGGTTCGATGAAGAATGGATCGACGTGGAGTGCGCGGAGTGAGACGTGCTGACAAAAGAATACTCGCGTAAGAACAACCAATGTCCTTTAAGGCCCCCGCCAGGGGGCTTTTTTTTTGAAAAAAACAAAGCCCAGAGCCACTGCCGGTCGCTTCGCGCCGGCTTCTGTAAAAGCGGGGGTGGGAAAGGAGCAGGTGACGCCTTCGGCGCGAGAAGTGATGTTAGGAAAAAGTGCGGCCTCAGTGTCGCAGTTTTTGCTTTTAGTCAAGATTTTGTCCGCTACAGTCGTGGACAAAACTCCAGTGCGATCTACCTTGAATTTGTGGATGGGCAATCGCGCCTTCCGAAAACCACCAAGGAAATCGACATGAAAATTCATCACCTCGTCAGCGACGGAAACCAAGCGGTCGCCATCACGCAATCGGCATCGAGTGGTGGTGGTTACGCGCACCCGGTGAAGCTCTCCGCCATTCGCTTCAACGTGCAAGACGCTGAAGCGGCGCTTGGCGAGCTCAACAAGTCTGGCCACCGTCACGAGAAGGCGTTCGAAGTGATCGAGCGTTGGGACGTCGATGCTCGCAACCAAGGGCCAAAGTCAAAGTTCGGTCGAACCCTTGCCGCCCTTGTGGACGAAGCGCAGGGCCACTTGAAGGGGCCGGTGATCTACGAAGCCAAAAGCATGCAGGAGGACACCGCGCGTGCGCTCAACGCCGCAGCGAAGCAAGCCAGGCTTTCGCAGGTCCTTCCTGCTACAGGTGGCCCGAGCATGATCATCGGTGGGGAAGTGTGGAACCCGCGCCAAGAGGCCCAGAGCCAAGCGCCAGCTCCGGCGGCGGCCCTGGAACCTCCCCGTCAGCGCGTGCGTCTGTGACCGCCGTCCAAGGAAAGAGAAGTGCTTAAACCCGTCCGTTCCCCAGACTTGGCCACCCTTCCGTCCTCCCGGGGCTACTCCCGTGATCTGGAGCGCTTGCAGGCGGCCGCCGCGCGCGTGCAGGTCACGCGAAACGAAGCCGTGCGCCAAGTGCTCGCCATGTATGCCGCCAAACCTTACCCACTGAGCAAGCGTCGGCTGGGTGGGGAACGGGACGTGCGGCTGGCCTACCTTCCGCTGCAGCGCAGCGTCTTGGAGGCGGTGGAGCAGGGCGCGGTGAACGCTGGGATTTCCACCGCAGAAGCGGTGCGCCAGATCATCCGAGACTACGTCCAAGGACATCTCATTCGGAACCAGGTTCGGGGCAGCCGCCATGGCTGACCGCCACCCACCACCGCCAGGAAGTCCGAGCGCTGAGCTGATTCACGCGTGCGTCGAGGGAAGCCTTTTCGGCGCTCTACAGGCCCTGCGGCAGGGCGCCAACCCCAACGCGTGGCGCCTCAACGAAGGTCCCGCGCTCCATTCCGCACTTGCCTGGCCCCGCATCGTCGAAGCCCTCCTGCAAGCTGGTGCGCACCCTCAAGAGAGGAACCACTGGTGCGAGCGCCCGCTGGAAAAGCTGGCGGCGGACTACCAGCTGAGCGACGACGCCGACGAGCGCAGCCGACTTGAACAGACGGCGTTGCTGCTGTTGCGGCTGGGCGGCAACCCTCACCGGGGCAGCCCGTTCTGGAACACGCCATCGCTGAAGGCGGCGATGCCGCACGTGGTGGCCACGGTGGAAGCCGAACAACGTGCTGTCCACCTGCAGCATGCATGGGCAGCCCGGGGAAGTGTCAGTGCAAAGCGGGCAAGGCTGTAGAGCCAACGGCCCAACGCCGCCACCGGTCGCTGCGCGCCGGCATCTGTAGAAGCAGCGGTGGAAAAGAGCAGGTGACGCCTTCGGCGCGAGAAGGGATGTTAGGAATAACTGCGGCCTTAGCTCCGCAGTTTTTACTTTTTGTCAAGATTCTGTCCACTACAACCGTGGACAAATTTCCAGGGCGGTCTACGTTGGGATCAGGAAGAACGCAACGCTCTACCCACCGACTGGAACCGCCGACATGACCCTTTCTCTTCTCGCCATCGCTGCCCCCATCGCCCTTCCTTTCAGCGTTAGGTTGGCCCAGCGCCTTGAACGCTGCATCGATCGTGCCCTTTGGGCGCACTGAGGGAAACGCCATGACCACGCGTGCCGCCCGCCACCGCTATTACGCATACGAGCGCCGCGATGGTTCTGTGTGTTACCTGCCAAAACTGTTGCACGAGGGGATTCAGCGCTACCCACGAACGATTGCGCACTACCACCTGGTGCAGTGGCTGGGAGTGTCCAAGTTGCTCAGCAAAGACGAATACAAGCAAATGGCGTGGCTGGGTTCACAGCGGGGCACGCTCCGAAACACCCATGATTCAGCGCAGGCTCGTCTCACCGGCTGACACCCAGGCAGGGCAAAATGGCTCCATGACCCACGCTGCCCCTCCATCCACCCTTCAGGCTCCGGCCTACGGCCTGCTGCTCGGCCACACCGAGTGCCATTTCTGCCACGCCCCGACCCCCACCGCCGCGATCTGGGTGCCCTCGCTCGAGGAGCACGACGACGAGGGTCTGGTGGATCAGGGGGAGGGTGCCGTGTTGCGCTACATCGAGCGTTTGGACGAGGACACTGTCGCTTTCGTGGCGGGCCACGCGCCCTGGCTTCGTTTCGCCACTACTCGAACGTCAGGGCAAACCTACCTGGCCCATCACTGCACCACCTGTGGGGCCCTTCAAGGGGACCACTTCGTGTTCTCGCCGGATGGTCCTTACTGGCCCCAGAGCGACGTCGAGCTTGCACGCCTGACGTTTGTCCAGGGCCTTGGCCCGCTCACCGCCCAAGCATCGGCAGGGCAGAGCACCTGGATGGACCGGGTCCCTCTGGCCTGCGCCCAGGCCTGACGGTATTCCCAAGTTCAACGCCGAATCGGTGTGCCGCCCGCGGCACCTCATTCAAGCCCTGTGCGCTGCGCGCGGCCCCAACGCCCGGCTTCTCCGGTCAAGGGCCATTCCAGGGCCCGTGTCCTCGCTTCGCTGCGGGCCGCGCCAGCCCTTCCATTTCCTCCCTTGACCGCGCCGAGCGGTGGGGCGGTGGGTTTCCCATTCCAAGACATCCGCACCGGATGCCCTGGACCGGGCCATTACTCACCAAGCGAGGAAACAACATGTTCGAGCCTTCCGACCTCATCCATTCCTACACCCGCGCCCAGGCGATCGAGGACGGCGTCTTAGTGGACGTGTCCGACGTGGCCAAAGAAGCCGGTTTCAAGTTGCCCGTGGCCATCACCCGCGCTGCGTGGGCACGCTACGTGGAAGTGCCCGCGGGACTGGAGGTGCGCGGCCAGTCGGTGGACGGCCGGCTCTGGGATGTGCTTTTTATGCTCCACGTCGCCATCAAGCGGCATCAGGGCAACGGTTCGGAGATCCACTACCAGCTCCACGTGGCTCTGTCCGACGCCGGCGACTGGTTGTCAAACGAAGCCCACCCGGAGGCCGGGTCTGGCCTGACGCGGTCGACCCATCGCCTTGTCACCTTGAAAGCACTGTGTGGGCCCGGGGACGCCCTGGAGCCGGTGGTCACCATCATGCTGCCCAACGAGGATTGAGAAGGGAGGGGGCAGGACATCGGCCCCCATCGTTTTCCCGTGCTGGTCCCGCCGCTACCATGGCGAGACGACAAGGGAGGAGTAGAGGATGGAAAAGTTCGATTGGTCGAAGGTGGAGTTTGCACGCACACCCTGGCGGAGCCGGGTTATCCCGGACGCGCTGCCCATCCTCATCCGGTGGGCGCAGGAGGGTGAAGCTCATTCCTACAGCGACCTGGCCCAAGAGCTGCACGACACCTTCGGACACGAGATCAAACCCCGCAAAGACCTCTACGGCACCGTCGCCGGGGGAGTGGCCCAGGCCCTGCAGTGGCTCAGCGAGCAGTGGAAGGAACCCATCCCGCCCCTCCACGCAATCGTCGTCAACAAGAACACGAAACACCCTGGCGAGGGGGCGATCACCATCTCGCCAGCTTACTTCGCGGGGAAGAAGCTGGACACCGAGGAAGAGCGCCGTGCGCACTTGCGAGAGGCGATGGAAGACGTTTTCACCTATCCCAATTGGGACCGGGTCGCCCGCGCTCTGGGAGCCACCATGCTGACCCCGTCCGCCGGGGCGGTTGAAGAGGTGGCAGCGGATGCGCCTCTTCCCCTTCCTAAAGTCCAGGAGGGGGGGCGGCCAGAGAGCGACGAGCACAAAGCGTTGAAGGCGTGGGTGGCCAGCCATCCCGAAGAGTTCGTGGACTTTGGGTACTTCCCCATGGGGAGCAACGAGAAGTTGTTGAGCTCGGGTGACCGACTGGACGCGCATTTCGATAACGGAAGACATCGCCTGGCGGTGGAAGTTAAAACCAGCAAGTGCTCGGAGGACGAACTCCAGCGAGGCGTCTATCAAGCGGTGAAATACCGCGCCGTTCTCCGGGCCGAGCAGAAGGCCATCCGCCACGTGCCCAACGGGGAGGCGGTGCTGGTGTCCACGCGCGCTCCGAACGCGGAAACCCGTGCGCTCATCAAGCGGCTGCAGGTGCGTTTCCAGCAGGTGCCGCTGGAGGCGGAGCAAGAATGAAGCCTGAGGAACTGGAACAACGTATTCGCCAAATCGATGGATTCGTTCGGGTGCTCACGCAGGAGTGCCACATCCTCGACGAGCGCCGGCACATTTTGTCCCCACTCATTCAAGACCCCGCGATCCAGGCAGGGCTCAAAGCCAAATTGGATAAGACCCCCGGCGCCAATGCGTGGAACCACTTGGCTCCGCTTCTTGGGCAAGACCTGGTGCGCGATCAGTCACGGCTTTTTCTGGACAACGATCTCAGGTCGGGTAGCCTGACCAACCTGTGGAGAAAGCTGCAAGCAGATCCAGCCATCAAGGAGCACTACCGGGAGCGCTACGGGCGCATGTTCGATCACTTCCACGACGAACCGATCAGTGACCTGCCGCCCGAAAGCTCGGCTGTTTTCCAGGAGAAGTTCAGACAGAGCGATCGGGACGAAAATTACTCGCGCTTCGATAATGGCTGGGAAAAGGTCTCCAATGAAATGGTGATCCTTTCGGCTGATCCCGTGGCAGCGAAAATCAAGACCCTACGGGACAAGCACCACGCCCACCTGGAAATGCGCAAGCTGGACGAGGAGCCTGGCGCGTTTGACATCAACACGCTTGGGTTGACCTTCAATGAGGTCTTGGCTTTTGGCGATCGCTGTCAGGCCATCGTGGCAGAGCTGGGGCTGCTGCTGACCGGGACCAGCTGGGATCCACAGCAATACGCATCGGTTCACGAAGCCCAGGGCAAGGCGATGTGGAAAACCCTGGCTGGGGTTTGACTTCGAGGCACAACAGCGAAGAGCCCAGAAGCCGCCGCAGGTGGCCAAGCCACCTGCCTTCTGAAAAGCACGCTTGGTGCGAGGGCATTGCCTCCGGTCGGTTTTGGAGATCCGAAGCTTTGCCACTTCGAACGTGAGGGATGCCCCCCGCCTTCTTTGCCGTCAGGGGCATTTGAATTCAAAGCCCACCCAGTCGCTCGCTCCCAGGTCTTGCCAGTAGAACCGCGCGCCTGGACCCACGACGCTGCACGAGCAAGCCGCCGGCCAAACCGCGGTGCCTGGGTGGTTGACGAAGCCGTAACCTGGCATCGGAGTTAAGTTGGCGCGCAGCGCGTAGACACAGGCTTCCAAAGCCGGTGTTGGGCGGGTCACGCCAGGTGGCTCTGGCGTAAACGTGGGGGTGTCGTTCGTTTCGTATTGCCAGGTGCATGCCAACGAGGTGGCTTGAAGCTCGGCCAGGGTCCGGGGAGCGTTGCAGAAGATCGCCCAGCCGTAGTGCCCTCCGTCTCCCCACGAATGCCAAGATCGCCCGGTGTATTCGGGAAACGTCGGGGGTGGTGCGTTGGGTGTGCATGTATTGGCCTCGTTGCGACGAACCCCCGTCTCCGCCCAATTTGTCCAAGTGGTGAACGTCGGGCTGGGCAGCGACCACGTGGTGGCCGGGCAGTTGTAAGACCCCATCCTGGTCCGCCGCTGCTCGGCCTGCCACGTGTGCGATCCACTTTGGCCTGCCGGGCAAGCGGCACTCGCGGCGACCCACTGGGTTTCGGCTTGTGGGAAAGGTGCTGGGCAAGCCGCGCAGGTGGTGTTGGTTTGCGTCCAAGCGTCCCACGAACCGGTGCCCGTGCATGAGAAGGTCCGCCGCTGGCCGATCGAGCCAAACTGACCTGCAGGGCATCCCACGTTGCGGGTCTCGGGAGCAGGGCACGGAGTGCAGGTGCTGCTGGTCGTGGTCCAACTGCCGGCCGTCGTGGACCCAGCCCACGCCTCGTAAACACTCGGGTCGGTTCCGCAGTGGTGACGGCGGTGTTGGAACACCTGGCCCACCTGGCCCACTGGGCAGTTGATCGTTCGGTTCTCGCTCCACTCTCGGCACGGCATCGTGGTGCTGATCGGCGGCGGCGTGACCGGCGGTGAAGTGGGCGGAGCCGGAGGCGTCACGCTCACCGGGGGAGCGGGCGGCGTGACCGGTGGGGGCGTCGTGGGCGGAACGCTTGGTGGCGGGGCGGTTGGGGGCGACACCGGCGTGGAAGGTGGCACCGGCCCCACGGGCCCCACCGGGAATCCCACGGGCGGAGAACCGGGTGGAGTGGCCGGAGGTGTTGCTGGCGGCAATACTAGAGGCGATCCGGTCCACTCGCCTCCCAACAATCCGCTGTGGTAGACGAAGACCACGCGCGATTTGTCCGCACACGTGCGGCTCAGCAATCCGACGTCGAGTTGGCCGCCGGTGTTTCGAATCACCGACACGTCCGACACCTGCGCGTCCCACACCCCGCCCGCGTTGGCCGCGACCAGGGCCACGCACGCTTGACGAGGAAGGCCGGCGTAGCTCACGGAGAACGAATCGCCGAAGCGATCCACGGTGTAAGGCTGGACGTCCACCGCGCCGCCCCACGCGTTGGTCAAAACGTTTTCCCCGGCGCCGAGCTGGGATTCAGGGGCCAATCCATCGACCACCACGGCCGTGGTGCTCACCCCGCGGAACGTCCCCACCACCCCAAAGCTGCTTTCAAGACGACGGGACAGCTCGCGCAGGTTGCGCGTCTCGCTGGCCACCTTGGACTTTGCATCGACCTGGCCAAAGAACAGGAACATCGCGCCCGTGGCGGCGGTCACGGCCCCGAGCGCAAGCAAGGCCTCGGTGAGGGTGAAGCCCAGCGCGCTGCGCACGCCCTTGGAAACGTGGGTGAGAGTGGGCGAACAACGGGGGCGGGTTGTGTGCGTCATGCACTCAGCATGCGATGCACCTGGGATTCCGCAAGCCCCTGTTTTTAGTCAAAAAAAGGTCGATTTTTCATCTTGACATTGCTCGGCGATCTGGTTGCATGAGGTCAAGTGAGTGGGTCGACCTACGCACGAACGTAGCTCCAAACAACCCAAGAGACCGCCACCATGATTGAAAGCCCCGCCAACTTGTCCCGCCTTATTGCTGGCCTTCCTTTCGCGCACATCCCTCCCACGGTTCCCGCGTTCCTGCCCGAAGGCAAACTTCGCCGGCAAGCCCGCCTGGCGCGCGAGCAACGCCACTTCGAGCGCCAGCTGCGCAAGGAGCTGAAATGGAAATGACCACAGACCGGCGTGCTCAACGGCTTCTGGATGCCATCGAGCACCGCAACCCACAGGCTTTGAAGAGAACCATTGCGGCCATCCGCGAGGCACGTCTGAAGGCGTGGAGGGGCCTGACGGCTTTCCCGTCCTTGGACCACCCGGTGGGGCCCAACGGAATCACCGCTTTCCACGTCGCTTGCATGGCGTGGCACGTGAACCAGGATGACCCGGCCAAGCGACAGTGCTACGACAAGATGGCTGGAATGCTGGCTGAAGCCGGAGCGGACGTGTTCGCGGAGTTCGGTCCGGCAAAACAACGCTGGACGATCATCGAAGCACTGCATGGCGCTGCGCCACCGTCTGTCAAAGCATGGATGGCCTCTCAGCCGTTCGATCTGCATTGCTCGGCGTCAAACACCGCCCACACGCTGCGGTGGGACTGCCGTCGTCCAGCCGCCTTGTCGGAAGGATAGAAAATAATCCAAGGGCTGAACGGCCCGAAAGGGTTGCAAAAACATGCACTTGCGCTATGGCAGCGTCGGGGTAGATTCGAGAGAAACCCCTATCTACTCACGAAAGGATGTCCTATGCGACTGTGCAACTTCTCACTCAAGGGTGGCGTCGGCCGCACGACGCTGGCCCTGAATCTAGCCGGGTGCTATGCCCGTGACCCCAGCCTGCGTGTGCTGGTCAATGACCGGGACCCCCAAGGCGGGGCCTGCGCGTTTGCCTCACTGTCGGACGAAACACCGTTCAGTGTCGGGCGATCGCGCTCCCCTGGCTTCGACGTGGAGATCACCGACACCCCGCCGCGTCTGCCGGACAACGAGGTGATTCCCGAGGCGGACCTCTACCTGGTGCCGACGTTGCTCGACGGGGCCAGCTTCCTCATCTTCCTGCGAACCGTGGATGTTCTTGAAAAGAAGGGAAAGCGTTTCCTGCCCATCGCCAACCGGGCCAACGAGAGGCGGGCAGCCCATCGACGTCGCCTGGAGCACCCCAAGATGTCGGGCGCCATGCTGGTGCGGGATCGTGCGTTGTTTGCGGACTGCTACGAGGAGGGAAAGACCGTGTTCGACGCCAACGGCCGCTGGGCCCGGGTGGCCCAGGAGGAGATCCACGCCTTGGCGGTCCGGGTGCGCGACATCCTGGCTGCTGGTGCAGGCCGGAGGGCTGCGGCATGATGGAGCTTCCCTTGGTTTCCCTCCCAGACCTACCCATGGCCACTCGCAAAGCTCCTGCCAAGAAGGCTGCCACGAAGAAGGCCGTCAAGCGCACCTTGGATGACGTCAAGGACGTGACCCATGCCAAGCCCCGCCGGGCCAGCAAATCGGCAAGCGTTCCGATTGCCCGCATCCCGGAGCACCTGTTGCTGGGGCCAGGCGACTACCCGGAGCGCAAGTCCTACTTTGACTACGACGACAGCCAGAAGGCGGGAAGCGTGGGAGGCAAGCGGGTTCACATGGTCATGCCCCGATCGGTCACCCTGCACGACTACCGCCGTCGGGAGGACGGGCTGCGCCACCACCGGGCCATGGTGACGATCCCGCCAAAGCTCCGCGAGAACATCGCCAAGCTGTTCGGCTTTGACGATTCGGAGGACGCCGGGAGTGAAGTCGCGTTGACCACCGCCATGGTGGCGCTGGCAGACTACGCGGCCGCGTCGCTCATCCAAGACAACACGCTGTTGATCGTGAGCTCGCCGGTGGACGAGCACGCGGAGGACCGCAAAGCCGCCAGGGTAGCGGTGCGGAACTTGGGGATGAGCAAGAACGGAAAGATCTACTGACCCTCACAATCAGGGGGACGAAGAAAGCGGCTATGGCCGCTTTTCTGTGTCTGTGGATCATCCCGTGGGCAGAGCAAAAGCAGCTGAAAAAGCGTCCCCTGGCGGGAGCTGGCATACGCCTACGGCGCGAAGAACCGTTGATTGAACTTCCGGATCCACGCGGAGGGCGTTCCTATCATGAGCAATGATTCGATTTGTCCGATCAGCCGGAGCTTTGGGGCGGCTCATTGGGGAAGGCTAGCAACCTCCAGTTCGGACGATTCATTGCCCGCCAGTCGCCGCCGCAGGGCCTCTTTGGACATCTTGGGCGGAGTGTCCAGCGAGAGCTTCTTTCCGTCCAACGAACGGTAGAACGGATCGTCCACCCCCGCGCTGACGTAGACGACCAGGTCCGGCCCGATCGTTAACAGGCCTGCATCGAACAACGCGTGGATGTCCTTCCGTAGCAGTAAGCCATTGCTCAAAGCATTGGTGGCTGCCCCGTTGTAGGGGACGATGTGAGCGGCGTCGATGACGCTTGCCAAGGCGGTCCCGGTGACCATGCACACGGCTCCGTAGTGAGCGACTAGGCGTTTACGAAACTCCGCTTGGCCCTCTCGGATCACCCGAAGGACTTGTTCCACCCGCTTGCCCTCGGCAACGACGGCTTCCGCCGCTGGGGGCAGTGCCTGTTCCACTGCCAACCGCCCGCTCTCCTCAAGGACGCCCTGGAGGGCTTGGATGGCGTCGTATCCAAGCAGCTCTGCTGCCGGGCGCAGCTTTGGGTCAATGCCGGATCGGTGTCGGATATGGGCCAACAGGAGGGCGGCGTCTTCGAGGTAAGTGAGCTTCTCTCGGCGCATGCTCCAGAGCTGATTCAGCTCTTCTAGGTTCCAGGTGCGCAATGCTAGCCCAAGCTCATTGGTGGACATGCGTCGGGTGAGCTGGCCCTTCCCCAAGTGTTTGCGAACCAGGTGCTCTTCGAACTCCTTTACATCTGCAGCGTCCTTGTCCGTCAAGGTGAAATGACTGATGTAGGACCTGCTGTTTTGCTCGTCCCACTTTCTCTCTCGCCGCATCTGCTTCGTCAGACGCCAATTTGCAATCCGTTCCTTGTCTGTGTCGTCCATGGTGGCTAGCTGGTCGTTTGAGGCTTGAACAATGGTAGTGGATCACGGCCGCTGAGAGCGGCCTTCCGCTTTCCGCTGGCGGGCTTTCAACCACGCAGCCGCCAGATCGTCCACGTCGGCCTGCAGCGCGGCCCGTTCCCCAGGGAGCCATGGCCTCAACGTCCCACTGGCCACCCCAGCGTCCCGGTCCGCTAAACGGCGCCGGGCATTGAGCCACTGTGCCTTGGTTTCCTCCTGACGAGTGGCTTGGCGCTGTGTCCGCATGCGAACCGCGTTGGGCTTGTCGCTGTAAGTCCGGGCATGGTCTTTGCCTTGGCTAGGCCAGGGTGTTTCGTGCGCGCCCTGTCGCCGCCGGCGGATCTGGCTCAGGCTTGGATACCGGGCCATCCACCGATTCTCAAACGTTCGATCGGGAGGGGGTGCTTCTTCTTGGGCCAGGGGGATGACCAAGGCGTGGAGGGCGATCAGTTGCCACACCGCTGATTGAAAAACATCCTCGGTCAACCGGAAGGCCACCACCTCGGGGTGTTCCAGCCATTCGCCTTGGTGCACGTTGCGCAAGAGCGCCGCCAAGTCGTTTCGCGTCAGATGGGCACGGTGGGCCAGTGGCCACCCCAGCATCCAGGTGTCCGAATGCCGTTCGGCATGAACGACGAATCGGGGGTGTTTCCAGCGCTCTTGAAGCTGGGCAAGGACGGTGGCTGGCTTGGCAAAGCGCCCTACCTCGACCAGGTGGTTATCGGAGCGCTGCAGGACAAACAGTCGGTCGGCCAGCAGGGCGTCCAGGGGTTCTGGTGGCAGCCGCTGGCTCAACTCGGGCCAGGCCAACAGGTCACGGGTGCCCCGCTCGGTGATGCAGCGCTTGCAAGCCATGCGCAGGTTCTCGGCGTCCCTTGGGCCGGCTAGGCTCAACGGAACGAGCGGTGAGAGCCCCCAGGCGTGGCGACGATCCAAGTCCAGGGGGGCGGTGCAGAAAGCGCACACAGGGCGTTCGGAACGGCGGGCCACGTCCAGCGTCCAACGGGGAGTGGCAGGCGCACGGGCGCCATGGAAGGCCAGCACGCGACGGGCAAACGCGCCCAGGTCAGCGGTGGTCATGGGAGCGCTCCTGAAACGAAAGCCGGCAAATCACCGATGGGCCAATGGCGGTGAATGGAGGTCATGGGGCGCACCCTCGCTTGACTAAAACGAAATGCGGCGAGGGCTCCGCGCTTCCCTTCCAGGGGTTCTTTGGCTCCCCACTTGTGATTCGGAAAACACGGTGGCGGTGTATCCATGGGCACTGCACACGTTTGACTAAAACCAATGTGGCTTGGGTGTCGTGGGTCGGTGCTGCGGGTGGGTGAGGGCAACCTGTCCTGGGGATCCGGGGCAATGCGAAACGGTGGGCTGAAAAACTCCACACGGACTCCTGGGGTGGGGCATCGGTGGGCGTGAGGGGTGGAAGAGCGGGAGCGTTGCGTGGGCATGGCGTGGGCGGTGGTCCTGTGGGGGCGAGGGGGCGTAGACCACCAATAGCGCAGTTGGGGCAACACGCAAGGGGCCGCCGAAAAGCAACTGCAAGAGCCCAACGTGGGTGGAAGCAGTGTCGGCAGGGGCAGAGAAGCAGGAGCCCGGACGGTTCCCCAGAGTCGTCATACACATGACGCACTGAAGTGGGAGTGCGCTTTTCGCCCAAAAATCGGCCTCACATCTGCCGGAACCTCAATGCAATCAAGGCCTGACCCTGTCACCACTGAATGGAGACAGTGTCAGTGCTTGTTAGCTCGTTTGGCCCATGTTTTTCAGGCTCCTGACGTGGGGCCTTGCCAACTCCGAGATTCGCGGTATCGGTGGAGTAGTCCAGAAACGGAGTTACTCGACCAATGGCGTTGGTTCGTCAAAACGTAAACCTCGACCGTGGGCAACTGAAACTTGCTCAGCGGCTTGCCCGTGAATCGGGCAGTGGGTTTAGCGCCTACGTGCGAGAGGCGCTGGAGCGACACAACACTTCCATGTCTGTGGCGAGTGTGCTGGAGAACTCTAACGCTCACTTGGAACAGCTCATCGACGAGTTGCGGGAAGAGAACGCGTTGTTCCGGAGTGCGCTCCAGGAAGACCTGCGGCGGCTGCGAGACGAAACGAAGGCGGAACAGGACAGCGCCATCCAGCGCTACGAAGAAGCGCTTCGCAAGGTGGTGACGGCGGCCCTCTCGCAACCCTCTCCCAAAGGTTCTGGTGCGGCCAAGGTGCCCGCAGCCGGTCCCATGACTGCTCCACGCACCTAACTTTCCCCCACAGCAGGAGATCCAACCCATGAAACGTTTTTCCCTTTCTCTCACTCTCTGCCTGGCGGCGTTCATGCCGCTTCACGTTTCCGCCCAGGCCGCCGCTGATGCGGTCCATGCCGCAGAGGACGATGGCAAGCCCAAGGCCGATAAGAGGCGCCTGTTCAAGGCCGGAGGCATCGGTTGCGTGGCCGGCGGAGCCATCGCCTTGCTCACGGGCAAGAAAGACAAGGCCTTGGGCGCTTGCGCCGCGGGTGCTGCAGTGGGTGCTTCCGCGTCCTACGTGAAGCAGCAGCGGGAACACGCCGAGCAGGCCGCCGACGCTGCCCGTGCGGCTGGCATGAAGGCCGAAGTGGTCACCAAGACCGAAACCGTGGAGGGCAAGCAGGAAGCCGTCCTGGATTCGTTGCGCTTGAACTACAACCCCACCGACATGAAGCGGTTGAACAGCGACACCCGGGCCTTCCTCGACAAGTTCGCAGGTCTGTTGAACAAGTCCAGCAACGGGTTGACGGTGGTGTTCCAAGGAGCCGACAAGGCCGCCTGCCAAGTGCCCATCGTTGAGCTGGCCAAGCGTGGCGCGCTGTCCAAGGTCACGGTGGACGACCGCTGCGGCAGCGGTGAGCCCGTGATCGTCGTTACCCCGGTGCCTGACGTCCGGTGATCTCAGTGCCCGGGTGTCGCTCGATGCTCGGGCTTCCTTCCCCCTTCCGAGGAGCCCACATGACCCCAGAAGAAAAGAACCAGAGAATCCTGAAGCGCAAGCGCGAAGAATTGCTGAAGCGTGCCAACGCAACCCCGACCGCATCGCCCACGCAAGAAGAGCGGCTGGTTTCCGACGGCATGAAAGAAAACCTGAAAGCGGCCAGTCACTGGGCTGGAGTGATCAGCAAGCGCACTGCCGAGTTGACCCAGAAGGGCGTTGCTGCCGCTGCAGAGAAGGCAAAGGAAGCCAAGGCACAGCTGGACGCGAAGCGCGCCCGGGAAGCCCAGGAACATCGTGCTGTCGAAGAGAAGCCTCAAGACGCTCCGCTCACCTTGGAGGAGGAAATGTTGGTTAGGCAACTGACGTCCGATGCAGCTGCACCGGTTCTCGTAGGAGCGGGTGATAAGGGAATGTGCACCGTTTGGGAGCTGGTTGATGAATTTGGAGAGCCCGGCGCACAGGTTGCAGATGGATTGGGTGGCCCTTCGGTGGACGCCAAGGCGTTGAGCAATGAAGATACGGCAGCCTTGGTCAAGCTGTCTCAGCAGGACGCGGTGGAAGTCCTGTCCGTTTCCGCGGGGCCTGAAGGGTCCAACCGGCCCCCGGAGGCCGCGTCACCAGAGCAGCCAGTAACTCCAATCCAACCCAGCCCCCGCTCTCGTTTGCCTTGGGTCTTGACCGGTGTGGTGGCGGTGGCATTGGTCGTGGGGGCGATCTACTTCTTGCTTGGGAAGAACAACCAAGTGCCTCCAAGCACACCGGCTCCCATGGCACCGGTTGCCACTCCAGCCGCTCCCGAGCAGTTGCCCGAGGTGGTGGAAGTCCCCGTGGTTGCGCCTGCTCCAGCAGTGCTTTCAGAACAGGCCAAGCCAGAAGCCACGATCGAGAAACCCGCACCTGTCGCCGCTCCCCCGGTATCGACGACAGCGCCAATTGCGCCCCAGCCAATGCCTTCGCCGAAACGTGCAACCGCCCCATTGCCGAGGAAGCCCCCCGCACCCGCCGCCGAACCGCGGAACGACTGGCAGCAAAAAGCCAATGCAGACCTAGACGCTTGGGCGAAGAAGTCGGGGATCGACTGATCCCCCTTGCGCATCCGCGGATTCGATCTAGAAAGAAGTGACCTACTCACGAATAAGGGGGAAGCATGTTCAAGTGGCTGTTCACGCAATACCGGGAGCCCGGAAAACTTCATTTCGGCTCAAAGTGGCTGAACGTGCACGGGCGCTTGTTCCTCGGCAGCCCTGAATCGTTTGGCATGGGCCACCTGAGCGAAGGCGTCCGCCGCACTTTCTACTACTTGCGCGCCGATCGCAGGCCTCCGGTCAGAGACGACGCCGCGTATGACGCATGGACCAAGGATCGGCTCTACGCGAGCAAGGTTGAGCAGGTCGCAGAGCGCTGGGTGGCCAAAGCGGGCTTTCTGGCGTGCGCGCCGCTTTGCTTGGTGCTTGCCGTCTTGGCGCATTGGCTTCGTTGAATTGACAGGGGAGGGAGACAGAGATGGCAGCAATCAGTTTGTTCAACGTGCTTGACTGGACGAGCGGCCTGGGGCGCAAGTTCCGCCGGAAGAGCGGCGAGCCTTGGAACGTGAAGGAAGAAATCATCGTCAGATCCGCCGAGGAGTATGAAAACCTGGTGGGGCGCTTTGACGTGACCGATCGCGTTCGCAGTCGAGAGCTCGATGTGCCAGAGGCTGACCGGGATTTCGCGCTGGAGTGCGGCGCCGTCTGGGACGAGAACGCCCAGGGGTTCAAGGTGCCCGACGGACGCAGTGAGGACGAATTCCAGGAGTGGTGGCCGAAGGTTTCGGAAGATTTGCGCGACACCCAATCGCGGATCATCACGACGAAGCTTGGACGGCGTGCCGAGGGCTTCTTGCAGGGCAACGACATGGGGCAGGGCGGCGACAGCCTGGCCACTCCCTTGATGTATCTCGCCTTCCCCGTGATCGGCGTTCTGGCGACCTTCCTAGTGAGCCTCATCGGCTGGGCAGGCTGGGCCGCGCTGCTGCTGACCATTCCATACTTCATCGCCCTCAAGCAAGGCGAGGGCATGAAGGAGGCCCTGAAAGCCCTGGTGCTGCTGCAATGGGTTCCGATGGCGCTTCAGTTCATGGTCGGCGGCAGCAAGGGCGGCACCGAGGTGGCAATGCAAGCCGGCGGCATGGCTGTGTATGCCCAGATGGCCAAGACCTACCTGTGGTGGGCCTTTGGCTTGGTCGGCATCCTGTTTGTGGTTTGCTTTGTGGCGGCGGCCTCGCACCCGCACCGGGGCGTCATTGGCGGGACAGCCGCGCGCTTCATTCAAGCGATGAAGTGGGTGGGGCTCATCTTTGCCACACTGGTGGTCGCCAAGGTCCTGCCGTTTGGCTTGGGCGAGGCGGCGCCTTACGTGCTGGCATGCATGTATGCGATGCAATACGCCGAAGGCAACTTTGTCCAAAACGCCGCCCGGCTTTACCTGCAGAACAACGACAACAACCTGGCCACCCAGGGGGCGCTGATCAACGCGCACGTCAAGGCGCGTGAACAGCAAGCTGAGGCGGCACTGCGGGACAAGACCCCGCTGATCACCATTGGGCGCGCCACGGGACACCTTTCCGACAAGGGCTATGGCTACTCGCCCGACCTGGGCACCGTGATGATGTTCTCGTGGAGGGATTGTCAGCAGGGCCTGCTCGTGTTCGGAGCCATCGGATCTGGCAAATCCTTCGCCGCGCTCAGACCCATCGCTCGTCGGTTCCGTAGAGCCGCTTTGGCGATGGCATGTGTGGCGCCAGGCCACGCAGATGCAAGGGAGCGCTTGAAGCAGCAGAAGCTTGCCGGCGGTGGCGCGCTCATCGCCGACGGCAAAGACGGGGCGATCATCTCGGACTTGGAAGGTTTGTTCGATATCGTCGTCAAACCCGGGATGCGGGTGGCGCCATACGAGGGGTTGGCGCCCGATCAGGTCGTCCGGGCATTGCGCGGTGCAGCCGGTGGGCGAGTGGACGAGAAATCCAAGCTTTGGACGGACGGCGGTGACGCGTTTCTCTACCACACCGGCATCATCCTTCGTGCGCTCGTGGATCACGAGATGGCTTACAGGTCTTGGTGTTCGGCCAAGCTGGAAGGGCTGGAGCGTGCACAGTTGGACGCGGAGTTTGAGCTGGTCAAACAGCGCAAGCTGGACGAGGACGTGGCCGAGACTGAGGCATTGCTCGAGCGCATCGCCGAGCAGATCGCCATCCATCGAATCCCTGTGAGCGACGACAGACAATGGCAATACACGCCATTCCACCACGCCAAGTTGTTGTCCATTGTGGAACGCGTGATTCCCGCCAGCCCCGCGCCTCGTGCCAATGCAAAGCTGATGGAGGTGGTGAAATACTTGGGCTTGGAAGAGGCGGACACGAGCCATGACGAAGAAGGGCGGCTGGCCTACGCGGCCTACCTGCAACAGCACCGCCTTCGTCAAGAGAGCGCTCCGCAGACCATCCACCCGGATCTCTTCCGTCCCATGTCTCAGCTGCAGAGCTCGCTGGAATGGGCGTTCCTTGAGATTCCCGCGATGCATCCGGAACAGAGGCAATCGTTCACGCTCAACTCACGAGGGCTGCTGGAGAAGCTCTTGCGAGGCGAAAAGCTGCGTGACAGCAGAACGGACATGCCATGGCACTCGATCGAGAAGGGCGAGGTGGACGTGTCCGATGCGCTCTACGGAGCCATGGTAGGCCTCTTCTTGCCCCCGACCCAATTCGGTGAAGCGGGTGAAATGATGATGCGCCTGCTCAAACAGCGGGTCATGAATGGAATCAAAGCGCGTGGTGCATTCGGCGACAAGTGGCGCGAAGTGTTGCCTGGGCAAATTGAAGTGATGTTGATGATGGACGAGGCCCACCTGCTGTTGACGGCCGATGACATCAACCTGTTCTCCGTTTCGCGCTCGCTGGGGTTGATGCCCGTGCTTGCAACGCAAGGGTTTGAGAGCTTGGTCAACGCCTTTGGGTCGGTCAACGAGGCGGAGCTGATGGCCAACACGATGCAGTCGGTGATCGCGCTAAAGTGCTCGCACAACACCCACGAATACCTGGAAAAGCGGTTCGGGCAGGCCACATTGACCACCTTCAAGCAGCGCACCCGGGGCATCGACTACCAAGGCGGTATGAACAACTGGCGCCACTCTGTGCTCAACGACCCAGATCATGCATACGCGTCCGCCTACGACAAGATGCGCATGGAAGGGGCGGGGCGGTTGACGGCTTCGCGCATCGACGCCGTGACGGGTCGCCGCTGGCGGATTGGATCGGAGGACACGCTGGGCCAAGACGAGATCGCGCGCGACATCGACATGCCCACCGGGGGCAAGCGCGAGGTGCAGCCGCTCTTCCTGCAGGAAGAATACTCCGCTCTTCTTGAGCCCCGCGGTCACGCCATCGTGGCGCTGAGCCGTGCCGGCATCAAGCGCTTCGACCTGGCGGAGCTGCTGCCCGACGCGGATTGATGCGGATAGGCGAGGGGGTTTGCCCCCTTGCCAAACCTGCGGATTGATCAACGATGAGCCTATTCACCCCAGCGGAGGAAACAAACATGAGCAACACCCTCTCCCAACCCATCGAAGAAATGACCGAGCTGCGAGCACTCCAGGCGCAGCGCAACGAGCGGCTTCTGGGCGATCGCCCACCGCCCCAGAAGGACAGCGCGGCGCGGGCAGACTTCGAGCAGAACGTGGCCCAAGACCAAGCCGCCATCGAGCAACGCCGACAGCGTGTTCTGGATTGGGCAGAGAAGGCCTCGCCCGATCAGATCGCTGCGCTCCAGGCAAAGATCCAGGAGGCCGACAAAGCCGTTCGTGATGCAAAGCCGGACGACAAGCGCGAGCAGGTGGTTCATGCGACCGTTGCGCAGTGGCGGCAGCAACGCGGGGCCCAGCGGGAGGAGAGTCCTCCCATGTTGACCCGTGAGCAGCGGATGGAGAACGGACCTGGGCGCCTGGGATACGCCGATTACGCCCGCAGTTCGTTGAAGGAGGCGGCTTTCATGAAGGACTACGCTGCAAATTACGATTGGGAGAAGCACCAAAAGCAGGCCCAGCCGAACGTCTTCCGACAGTAATCTTTACCGATGTTCAGATCTGCCCGGTTCTTCGCAGAATCGGGCATTTTTGCGTCTTGACGTCCAGTTTTATGGTGCTTTACTGGTTAAGTAACGAGTAGGTAGACCTACTCATACAAACCCCAGGGAGAGCCACCATGTCCACGTTGTTCAATGCCCTCAAAGACTTCGCTTTCGAGAACGCGGTCCCACTGCTGACCGGCTTGTTCCTGCTGATCGCGGCCTTCGCAACGGCTGTCCTCGCCTACCCTCCGGCCGTTCCGGTTCTGCTCAAGGTAATGGCCATAGCGGCGGTGGGCTTTGTGACCATCGGGGTGGTGGTCCAGAGTTCCTTCCGGTGAGCAGGCGGCGCTGGCTCAAGCTGCGCGCGCGGTGCAGGAAGCGTTGGCGCCGGTTTGACTGGGAGGGGTTTGATCTCTGGTTCTATCCCGCGCTGATTTTCTACATGTTGGGTTGGGTCGTCTTTGGCCCGCCCGACAGCGTTTAACCCGTTAGCCCACTAATTCACCAGCGATCGAGCTGGACCTTTCCGATGAGGCACATCGGCTTACCACTGCAGGAGGACCCGATGAATATCAACAACACCAACTTCCACCGTTTTCCCGACGTTGCTCCCGAGCATTTGAGTTCTTTCGCCTTGGTCGGCGGGTATGTGGATTCCCAGGTTCTGGCTGGAAGGAGCTTGGACGGTGTGCTTCAGGAACTGGACAGCAGTAGCCCAGGGCAGAAGCTCTGGCATGACACAGAGATTCTTCGGCATTTCAGTGTTGCGGTGGCTACTCGCCTCAACAGCTAACACGTTCTCTTGACGGTCGCGGATTCGGCTTTACAACAATGGAGATGGACATCCAAGAATCTCTGTTGCGCCTCTTGCGTCCCCTGGGCCTCCAACGAGCGGAGGCCTTGGCGGGCGCGCTCGCGCGCGAAGCCGGCGCGTCCAAAGGCCTTCACGATTCGCAAGTGTTGGCGCGTGCCCACGCCCTGAGCGTTGCCCCTGTCGAGGGTCGATTGGGCGATCTGGTTTGGCAGGTGCGCCAGCGGGAGCACGATGGGGCACCGCAAGTGGACCTGCGTTGGGGCTTGCATCGGCTGGGGTTGGACGCACCCTCACGGGCCTCCACCCGGGACCTGGTGCGTGCTTACGAGAGGCGCTTGGCAGACCGTAACGAACCGATGGTTTACAGCACCCTGGCAGAGAGGGTGGCTGGGTCCATGGCTGAGCACACCTCGCTCTTCCAAGGCATGGCGATGGCGGTAGAGGAGGCGCGGGCTCGGCGGTCGGACGCAAACCGGTTGCGGGAGAACGCACCGTGGCAGGGCTGGCTCGTGGGGGCGTCCCGGGCGGGCCACGAAGCAGCACTGCTGGCCTGCATCGGCATGGGCGCAGACGCCCGGCTGCCCGATGCCAGCGGCAACACACCACTGCATCATGCGGCCCGGTTTGGTCACTTCTCGCTGGTCACGCCTCTGGTCGAAGCCGGCGCCGACGTGGCGGCCCTCAACGCCCACGGGTGGGCGCCGCTCCACCTTGCCGCCCTCCACAAGCACGCCCGGGCCTGCCTCCACCTGATGGCCCACGGCGCCAATCCTGAGCAGCCAGGGTGGCGGGGGCGGACCCCAACGCGCATGCACCGACATGAGCAAACCCAAGCCCTTTGACGCGCTGGGCGACGTGCCCGGCAGCGTTGCGCCTTCCCAGCCGGTCCGATACTGGCACCGCGCCGTTCTTGCCGGTGCATTCGTTTTTGGCTTGGCCTACGTGGGGAGCATGGGCGTTGCCTGGCTCATCCCGAATCCCGATGGCTCGCTCATCCGCTTCGCCGATGCTTTGAAAGGCGGTCTGGTGACCGCCTACCACTTCCTGACCGTCGGCATCTCGGCTCGCGCCCCGGCACGGGAGTTCATCGAACTGGTGTCCTACCATCACCCAGTGGCGACGTGGTCCCGGATCGGGGTGTCGCTTCTGCTGGCGGCGGGCCTCGGTCTGCGGGTGTTCCTCAAGGCGACCGAGCCGGTGAGCAACACCTGGCACCTGTCCGGACCGCGGTTGTTGGAAGGAAAGGAGGCCGTGGACGAAGCCCGGCACCGCTCGGTAACCCCTAAAGACGCCGAGGCGGATCCCTTCGCCCTGTCCCTCCACCCCGATCTGTTGCTGTCTAAAAAGCATTGGGCGCGCCACGTCCTGATCACCGGCTCGGTGGGGTCGGGCAAGAGCGTCATCCTCAAGCACATCCTGGAACAACTGACGCGAAAGAGGGACGCAAAGCTGTTCCTTTACGACATCAAGGGTGATTTCACGTCGATTTTCAAAAGGCCCATCATCGTGTCGCCCTTCGATGCGCGCTCCCACGTGTGGGACGTCGCCGCCGACGTGCGGACCCCGACCCAAGCGGCGGCGTTCGCCGCCTCTCTCATCCCAGAGGGCGACGGGAACGCCAAATTTTGGAGCATGGCCGCCCAGGACTTGTTGATTGGGTGCGTGCGCGAGCTCCAAAACACCCGGCCTGGCGAGTGGGAATGGCCCGATCTGGCGGCCTTGGTGCGCCGCCCGGCCGCGGAGATGGCCGCAGGCATGCGCCCGCATTACCCCCGCGGTGCCGCACTGGTGCGTGACCCGGAGAGCCAAACCACGTCCAGCGTGCTGTCTTCCCTGGGGGGCTTCACCCGCCTTATCGACGATCTGGCCACCGCATGGCCCAAGGTTGGCAAGCGCCGTTTCTCGATGACCGAGTGGATACGGGACGACTACAACGGGCGCAAGCAGGTCATTGTTCAATCCGGACCGGACCCAACCCTGACGAAGGCCTACATCGCCGCCATGATCAACGTGGCCGTCCCGGATCTCATTGGGCCGGGCTTGCCGGACGACGAGGGCGGGCGTGGGCTCTACTTCGTGTTCGACGAGCTGACCAGCGCCGGGCGCTTGAACATCGATCCCTTGCTGGCGTTGGGGCGCAGCAAAGGCGTGGTGGCCATCATGGCGGTCCAGGATCACTCCCAGGTTGAGCTGGTCTACGGGGACAAGACCGCGCAGGCCCTCTCGTCCCTGGTGGGCACCCACGTGGTGTGCCAAGTGCAGATGGGAGCCACCAGGGACAAGCTGGCCAGCCAGCTCGGCAAGCGGAAAATCGCGTGGCGCGGGCACGAGAACAAGGCCCAGGTCCACGAAGAAAGCCGCGCGTTGGTTTCCAGCGGTGAGCTCACCGACCGGCTGGGTTTCCGCAAAGGCAATCGCTACGGTCCCGAGAAGTGGGGCATCGAGGCGATCGTGCAGATGGGCGGGGACGTGCTGTTGCTGACATGGCCCGGGAAGAGCCATCCAACGGTTCGCGAGGGGCAGGTGGCCGCTGCGTGGACCACCAAGCCAGCCGGACCTGAAGGGCCGTCGCCGGCAACGTCCCCTTCAAACGCTGGCGCGTCGGCCTTCCCAACCACCGCCGAAGGCATCGATGCGGTGCAGCGGGTGTTGACCATGACACCCGAGGAAGTCGACGCGCTATTCTCCCGTTGAACACCATGTAGGGAAGCAAGTATGGCAACGATCACCGTGCCGATTTGGAAGCCAGTCGCCAAATACGCTGTGAAGGCAGCCTTGACCTCGCGTTTTCGGGAGGAGCTGGACGAGGTGGCCAACAATCGAAAGGGCTCCACCAGTCGGATTTTTACTTTGGTCGTCCTGTATCCCGATAACACCAACACGGCGGACCAAAACGCGGTGGCCGTCATGACACAACAGGCGCCACCCAGGATGCTTGGGTATTTGCCACGGGAGGTGGCCGCAGAATATCGGCAGCGCATGGCTCAGGCCGGCTACGAACACATGGTGTCTGCGTGTGAGGCGGTTCTGTCCGGCGGGCTGGTGACCACGGACAAGGTTTACGACTACATCTTGGAAGTGGACCTGGACATGTCCATCGACCCGCATCCGGATCACCTCGTCACTCATCCCGAGATGGTCCGCCATACCGCTGACCCGGAGTTCAAGAAGGACACCGATGGGGCATATCGCTTCAAGTGCTGGATCCCGCACGATGCGGTGGGCCACCTCCATCCGAAACAGCGCACCAAGGGTTGGACCACGGACTCCTGGACCACGGTCAACTACTACCTTAGCAACGCGCAGAGCATCGGCTTGGGTTTCAAGGTGCTTTCGGTGCCCAAGTCCAAGCACGCGGGAGTCTTCGGCGAAGAGCCAGTAACCGCCGTCGTGGAGGAGATAAAACGCCGTTGGGTCACGCTGCGCCTGGAGAAGTAAACCCCCCTTGCGCATTGGTGGTTTTCTGGGACCTTGGTTCAATCAACGTTCCAGGAGGTCCCTGTGATCAATTGCACCCGCATCGATGCCCGCGGCCACAACAAGCGCAACGGCAACATGTTCGACTACATGCTGGCCACCGAGCGCCTATCCATCGACAGCGCCGTGGCTTACTACGCGGGCAGCGGTCCTGATCCGAGGCAGACGCTCAATTGGGGCGGCAGCCTTGCCGCCGAGCTCTGCCTGGAAGGGCAGCCGGTCACCCGCGAGGTGATGGAAAAGCTGGGGAAGGGCTTTTCACCCACCGGAAGGCCGTTGTGCAAAAACGCGGGCAAGGAGGCCCGATTGGTCATCAAGACGGATCGATGGGGAAACGTGCGGTTGGACGACGACGGCAAGCCGATGGAGAAGTGGGAGGGCGGCCACCGGGTGGGGTTCGATCTGACCATTTCCGCCCCCGGGGACGTGAGCGTGGCGTTTGCCCTTGCGGATGAACGCGAGAAGCTGGCCATCTTGGAAGCGCACCGCCAGGCCTGCGCCGTGGCGATGCGCTACATCGAGAGCAAGGTAGAGACCCGGCGCGGAAGAGCGGGGAAAGACGTTATAGACACCCAGGGGTTGGTGTGGGCAGCCGCCGATCACACAAGCAACCGGAACGTGCAGTGCGATTTGCACACCCACCATCTTGTCTTTGGTGTTTCGAAGGGGGAGGACGGCCGTTGGGGCACGTTTGATGCCATCGAGATCTACCGCCACCGCCATGCGGCCGATCACCTCTACAAGGCCGAGCTCTACAGCGCGATGAAAGCGCTGGGCTATGGGATTCAGCGGGAGCGCGAGGTGGACGTGATAGGGCGCGAGACGGGCCAGATTCTCACCACGATTGCCGGCATCGACCGTGAGCTGGTGCTTCAGACGAAGACCCGCCGCCAGGAAATCCTGGACTACGTCAAAGAACACCCCAACGCCAGCCACGACGAGGCCTGCAAGGCCACCCGCAAAAAGAAGGAAGAACCGCCCTTCGAGCAGGTGGTCAAGGACTGGCAGCAAACCTTCGCCAACATTGCCCGAGAAAGGCCAGACCTGGTTCCCACCACCCAGTCGCTCAAGCAGACCCAAGGCCAGCACCTGGACCCGCATACCTTTGACGAGGTCTTGCAGCGCATGCACGAGAACGAGGCGATGTTCTGCGAGCATGACCTGGTCCGGGAGCTGGGGATGGAGTTCGCCGGGCAAAAGAACGCGGAGGAGATCCTCAAAATGGTGAAGGAGTTCACCGAACAGGACGACCTGGTGCGCGTTAAAGCCGAACACCTCCACAAAGACGACCGTGGCACTCGTTTGGCACGCAAGCACCGGGAGGATCGCTTCTGCGCCACCTGGATGGTCGAATGGGAAGCCGAGATCATCCGTCGTTCGAAGGAGCGGGAGAACGAGACGGACCTGAAGCTGTTCCGCTCCACCGTAGACCGGGAAATCGCCGCCTATGAGAAGCGAAAGGGGTTCACCCTTACCGAAGAGCAGAAGGCTGCCATTGGTCATTTGACCCATGGAACGGCAGGTGTCGGCGTTATGTCAGGGTTGGCCGGGACCGGCAAGACCACCGTGGCCGAGGTCTACAAGCAGTGCTTCGAAGCCGAAGGAAAGCAGTTGATGGGCTTGGCCGTGTCGGGTAAAGCCGCGGCTAAGCTGGAAGAAGAGTCCGGCATGCTCTGCATGTCGGTTGCAAAGTTCTTTTCCCAGCTCCGGCAGGGCAAGGTTGCTCTGACGAAGAATGTTGTGGTGGTGCTCGATGAAGCCGGCATGGTGGCTACCGATGACACCTTGAAGCTCATGACCTACTGCCAGGGGGTCGGTGCCAAGCTTGTCATGCAGGGAGACAGTGACCAGCTTCAGCCCATCGCTGCGGGCAACGGCTTTGAGCTGGCGAAGATTGCCTTGGGCGACACGAAGCTGACCGAAATCCGCCGGCAGAAGAACGCCGGTGACCTGATCACTGCCAACAGCTTCTACGAGCGGGACCACCAGGGGAAGGTCAAGGACATGCGCCGCGGGCACCGCAGCCGCCAAGGCACCCTCGATATGGGTGCGCAGACCCTTCGCAATCTCAAGGAGAGAAATTGCATCGACGACTTCGGCACGGAAAAGCAGGCCATCAAGGCGTTGGTGGACGACTACCTGAAAGACCCCACCCCGATGGACGAGAAGTTGGTTCTGGCCCACACGCGCTCTGAAGTCAAAGCCCTCACCACGGGCATCCGAAAGGGGCTCCAGGAGCAAGGCGTGCTGGACAAAGAGGAGTTCACCTTCCGCTCGATCGTAAAAGGGCAGTGGGAGGACCTGACGCTCTCCCGCCGCGACCGTGTGATGTTCACGGCGACCAACAACGACTTGGGCGTCATCAACGGCACCGAGGGCACGGTTGAGAGCATTCGGAAGGACAAATCCGGTGGCTACGACCTGGTGGTGCGCATCGACTCTTCGAACCCGAAAGAGGACGGGCGCATCTTGAAGTTCAACACCAGCGAGCACAACGCCTTGGCCCACCGGTATGCCATGACCGTTCACAAGGCGCAGGGGCAGGGGAAATCCGAGGTTTACCACCTGGCCACGAACATGGGCATGCTCGACCAGCAGTCGGCCTTGGTGGCGTTCACCCGCCTCACCAAGGGCAGCTACCGCATGTATACGACCGACGAGATGATGGAGCGCATGGCCGAACGGCTGGGAACCGAACGGCACAAGGAAATGGCGCTGAGCGTCGGCTTGTCCGAGACCCAGGCTGCTCCGGTGCGCAACCTGGTCCAGGACGTGGAAGAGCTGTTGGCAGGATTGAAACCGCAAACCCAGGTGCCAATCACAAACGCGGAACGGCGCGAGATGAGGCTTACCCGGTGACGCATCGGGCCAGTGTCAATACGCTGATCACCACCACTACCCACGGCCACCACCCCACGCGTTCGGAAGGCGCTTTGACCGGTGTTCCCAGCTGCCACCGCCGTTGGTGGGCCAACCCGCGCACGTGGGCCGTGGCCCGCCGGTGGGGGTTGACCACGATCCCCGGTGGCTTGGCGTAGATGCGCCATCCCTCCCGGGAGGCCTTCACCCGCCACGCCTGCTCATACGCCTCGGTTTCCGCCCGGGTGGCTGTCACCACCTCCAGCGCATGGAACCGGAAGGGACGGTGCCAGCCGCCTTTGGGGGAGCGGTGCTGCTTCTCCCGCTGCTGGGGGTTTGAGCTTTGGCCGATGTAACAGCCCCCGTCGTCGAACAGCAGGGCGTAAAGGGTGCGGGGCAGGGCGTGATACTTCTCGCTGCGTCCCAGGTTGTGGCGGTGGGTCATGGTCTCTCCGTGAGTAAAACGACCCACTCACGAATAGATCAGAATTTGAAGTTGGCAAGCCTGCTGCGAAGGACGTGAGAGGCCACACGTCGCTTGCGTGTAATCTCTTCGCAGTTCATGGCGAGCATGGGGCGGGCGAGTGACCTTTAAGTTCCCGGTTGGACCTTCCAAGGGGCGTTGCAACATATGCGGGCAGGAAACCGACCTGACCGAAAACCACGTGCCACCCAAGGCGTGGGCTCAAGGCATCGCTCTGAGGGTGTCCAGCGTCGCCGACGCAATCAGTGGAGAGAAGAAGCCGCGGTCCCACAAGATGCCCAATGGTGTTTGCTTCAGGAGCATCTGCAGGACCTGCAACGGCTCGGTGCTTTCTCGATACGACAAGGCACTTGTATCGATGAGCCGGCAGGTGACGGAGATCTTGCGTGATCGAAGCAAGGTCACCTACAACCAGAGCATCCGCATCCAGCCGCAGCTTGTGGCAAGGGGAGTTCTGGGCCACTTGTCATCGGTGGGCTTGAATCGCTACGACGAACGCCACAGCCAGCACCTGTTCGATGACCGGTCAGATCTTCTACGCCAGGTTCGGCTTCACTACTGGGTGTATCCCTACAGTGGTCGAACGGTTCTTCGCGACTTCGGGCTGGGCATCTTGGGCGGGAAAGGCAGTTCGGCGATCTATGTCCTGAAGGCCTATCCGCTGGCCTTTGCAATGGTCTGGAACAGGGACTTTCAGTTCGAGGACTGGCAGCCGCAGAGCTTTGACCCGTTCGCTGGGTTCGAGCCAGACCAAGAGGCGAACCTCCCGCTGGAGTTCGTGGGCCTGCCGGGACAGGTTTGGCCAGAGCACGTCCAGGGGAACACGTTCGCGCTCCTTCATTCCGATGGTGCGTTCGTGGCAACGGAGAAAGGACGGGGCTAGGTTTGGGCGGTTTCGGCTCTTCCGGAGCGGAGGCGCTGCGGATAGCAGCAGCGTTCCAAAGAAAAAGCCCGGGCTGGGCCCGGGCTTTTCATATCGGTCAACGGGGAGCATGGCTCACCGCGCGTTGACCTGTGTAATGTAAGGAGCGCGCTTGCTCCTACAGCAATTGTCGTGTCGTAAATCACCTTGAAGCCCACGCCAAGGGCTCTGCAAAGCGGGTGTTTCTTGAAGCGTGTTGCGAGCGTGTTGCTGTTAGTTGTTTCTTTATTCATTGAAGTGTTCCTGTAATTGTTAGTGCTGCATGTGTCATCTTCCTTTGCGTCGTGGTTGGTCAACCATTCCCTGACGGCTTCTAGGGCAATGGCAAGCATTGGCGTGAGTAGTGCTACGACAGCGGTAATCACTGCAGGCGGGATTGTCAGTCCGGCTCCTACACTGCTTAGCGGTGCAGATGCTACCAGCTTCCAATGCCTTGGTAAATCGTAAGTTATTGTATATAGATACAATTTCAATAAATTGACGCCACGAACAAGGGCCCCGAAGGGCCCTTGCCGAGACACGATCACCTCCTTTTCGCTGCTGATATTCGTTACCAACCGATGGCCCAGGCTGCGCCCACGGCCGTGTCCTGCCCGCTGCGGGAAACCCCGATCGAGAAGGCCGATGGGGATCCGCGTGGGGTGGTCACGTCGCGGGTGTAGCCGATGGAAATGGCGGCTTGGCCGCTGCAGCCACCTACGCCTACGGCCAAGCGGTTGCGGTTCTCCCCATGGATGGCCGACGTCGAGGTGGCCATCTGGGCGTTGGCTTGGGCCATGGCGCAGATACCGCTCACCCGCTTGTCGAGCTGGCGGAAACGGCGGTCCGTCAGGTTCCAGCGGTCGTCTTGCTGCCGCTGGTAATCCCACAATTGGCCACCGTTGATCGCGTCCGAGGACCCTGCGGCGATCGCCCCCGCTGCCACCCCGGTTACCCGCTGGTTGCCGGCGTTGATCCCGGATCTGGTGACCGATGGACCGCCCTGGACAGTGAAGCCGTCGCTGTTGTGGATGGCCTTGGCCACCTGGACCGAGCCCTTTTCGGACAGTCCAACGTTGTCTTTCAAGCCAACGGTTTGGGTGCCGTCCCCGTTGTCAGTGACCTCGATGTTGGCCCCGGCCACCGTGGTGCTGCTTCCTCCGTCCTTACCGTCCTTGCCTGCTGGGCCTTGCGGACCGGTGGGGCCCTGTGGACCGGGGGTGCCACCACCGCCGCCAGGGTTTTGTTCCAGCTGGTGAACGCGCCCATCGAGATCGTAGATGGCACCGGCCACGGTGGTGTAGTTGTTACCGCTGCTCAGCTGGTAGTTCGGCGCCACGATCAAGCCGTTCACCATGGAGGCGCCAGCGCCCAAGGTTTCCACGGCGGTCCGCAGTTGGCTGACGGCCACGGCGTCGTCGTCCGCTTTGCCCAAGGCAACTTGGGTCAAGCGGCGGTTGCCAAAGGCTGCAGTGTCTTCTTCATCGCACGTGGTGTTGGCGCCCACGGCCACGCATCCCCATGCGTTGGCCACGGCACGGGGCCCCAATGCCACACTTTCTGTGGCGTTGGCCGTGGCAGACGCGCCGAAGGCGGCAGAGTAGGGCGCAAACGCCTGTGCCCATGGACCCACGGCGGTGCCGGCCTCGCCGGCAACGCCAGCGCTGTAACCGTAGGCGCCGGCAAAGTCGGCGGTTGCGTTGGCACCGGGCCCCACGGCGGATGCACCTTCGCCCTCGGTCTGGGATGCGGCGCCCAACGCGAGGTTGCGATCGCCTTGAGCATTCGCCCCGGCCCCGAAAGCCGCCGCGCCGTTTCCATCGGCTCTTGCGGTTGAGCCTACAGCGGTCCCGCCATCCCCGAGCGCGCGGGCACTAGAGCCGATGGCCACACCGGTGATCCCGCTGGCCAGGCTGTGCCCGCCAATGGCCACCGCGGAATCGCCGGTGGCTTGGGCTTGGGCTCCGACGGCGACGGCGTAAACCGCAAATGCCTGTGCGCGAGAGCCAATGGCGAGCGCATTTGAGCCCTGCGCTTCGCTCGAGAACCCCAGAGCGGTTGTATGGCATCCGCGAGCGGTGGCGCGATTGCCCACCGCAGTGGCCCCCAGGCACTCACCCGGAACGCCATTTTCATCCACCATTATCCCGCCGTCGGCGAGGGCGTCCGCCCCGATGGTCGTGGCCCCAACGGTCAACGATTGGGCGCGGTCGCCTACCGCAGTGGTCTCGGGTTTGGTGGCAACGGCACCGTTGCCCACTTGAACCTGGGCTTGCGCCGTGCCAGCAACAAGGCCTGCCAGCAAAGCGCAGTGGATGAGGGAGCGTTTCATGGGGTGGCCTCCTGGGTCTGAAATGAGTGAGCGTGTGCACTCACGAATAGATCAGATCCTGGAATGCGCAAGCCCCCCCCCAACGAAACTTCCCGGCGCAACGGCAGGAGGGGCCGTTGCGCCAGGAAGCGGTGGGGCCGACTTTTCCCCACCCCTGTTCTTCTACGACAGGGAAAAAATTCCGCAAGCCCCCTTGCGCGTTTTCGATTCTCCGCTTGCATGGGTGTATCGCTCATGTGAGTAAGGAGGCCTACTCATGTTTCAACGCTTGTTGCTCGCGCTCGCACTGGCCAGCGCACCCGTCTTGGTCCACGCGCACGCGGCAGCCACCGATTCCGTTGAGGTCCACGGGAAGAAGCCTGGGTTTTTCAAACGCCTGTTCCACCGCCACAAAGACGCCCCGCAGTGGGACGGTGTCCAGCCCGAGCTTCGCTCAGCGCTGGAACGCATCGCCTTGCAGATGAAGGACGAGGGCTACGACCTGCGGCTGATGGAGGGCTACCGTTCTAAACAGCGCCAGGCCGAGCTGCTCGCCAGCCAAAAGGGCGTGACCCAGGTGGGGCCAGGCAGCAGCTGCCACAACCACGGTTGGGCCGCGGACATGGTCATCTACAAGCGCGGGCGCCCTTCTTGGGACCTGAAGGACGAGCAGGTGCGGCAGGGCTACCAACGCTTCGGTGAGCTCGCCCAGCAGGCGGGATTGAGGTGGGGCGGGGCTTGGAAGAGCTTCAAGGACATGCCCCACGTCGAGATGCGCAGCGAGTGCCTGGTAGCCATTCGTGGCGGATCTGCCCCCCGCCGATCGCTGCAAACAGTGATTGCCAAGGCCGAGTCAGTGTCTGACGCACCGAAAGCACCCCGTTGGGCCTGGAGCGTCGATTCCGAGCTGGCGCCGGACTGGGCGTGCGAATCCGTGCTTTGCAGTGTGTCGTGGGCGACGGTGAGCCGGCCATGGAGCTATGGCGTAAGGCCGCCGTTGAAAGGACTCCGTCCAGAACCGTTTGCTGAGGCGTCCTGTCCCATGGCCCCAATTGCCCTGAGGCACACATGAGGAAGCGGTCCACCGGATTGCTTCCCTTTTCGGCGGAGAGTGGGGGCGAACGGGTCATCTGCCCTGATCGCGCCGGTTTGGAGAAGATCGAGATTGGCGATCCCAAGGGCGGCAAAAACGGCTGGATCCGTTGCACCGCAAGGGGTATGCTCATCGCGGGCACATTCAAGGGCACCTCCCAGATTCGTGAAACCCAAGCCGTCCAAGGGGTGAGGGCACTTCTCAAGGAAGTCCCACTCTCTCCGCCAGTTGATTCAAAGAGCCCCTGGATTCAGGGGCTTTTTCGTCTCGTCAGTCCACGCCATCGATCTGCACGCGAGCCGGGGTAGCACGGCGGCCTTGCATGAGGAGCCCGACGCCGGCCACGAGGCAGGCCGCCAGCGTTGCGATGGAGAGCGGAAGCAGGAACTCGTCACGACCGGCCGCGGCGAAGCCCACATGAATCATGGCGGTGCCGGCGCCAACTGTCCCGCACAGGCTGGCATACGCCCGTGCGGAGGGCTTGGCCAGCACAACCTGGCGATAGCCATGCAGCAGGGCGCCCACAGCGATCAGGTTGAAAGCCAGAAACCCCTGGATGCCGCCCGGAACGCCGAACAGGGCCCACTCGTGCCAGAACGCTGCATCAATCTGGTGCAGGACCAACGCCAGCAGTGTTGCCAGATACCACCGTTCCATGGGGTCGTCCATTTGAATGTCGGCAAAGTCTAGCAGCCGGAGTGAGTAGTCGATCTCCGCCTGGGCGAAGCTCACGGTGACGGTGAGGGCAGTGCGCACATCGCCAGGAAAGCGCAGAGAATACGCTCACCCACGACGCCCGCCCTTCGGCTTGTTATGGCACAACGGGTAACTCGAGCACGACCGGAAAGCCCCGTGCGGCCCATTCCGGTCCACGAACACGCCCACCTTGCACACCGGGCAGCGCTCTTCGTGGATGGCCGCGCCTGAAATCGCGGTCACTTCCACGGCGCCGTCCTTCGCCAGCTCATCCAGGAATGGCGAGTGCCTGCCCTGCAGGGTGAACATCGCAACCGAACGTCGCGCACGCGTCAGCGCGACATAGAACAGGCGCCGTTCTTCGCTCAGCGGATAGGCATCCCCATCCGGCATCGCCAGCGAAAGCACCGGGTCATCCGCGCGCAGGCTCGGGAAGCTGCGGTTGATCATGCCCGGCAGGATCACGTAGTCCGCCTCGCGCCCCTTCGATCGATGGGTGGTCAGGAACTCGACCTCCATCGTGCTGCCAAAGGCCGTCTTCCAATCCAAAGGCATCGCGCTGCGGTCCGCGCGATACCGCCCCAGAATGAATACAGTCACGCGCCCGTTGCGGCCCTGCGGCACTGCACCTGACAGCAGTTGCTGGTGCAGCGTCGCAAGGTACTGACGAACACCATCCTGCACCTCCTCACGCCGATTCACCTGGAACGCCTGCAGCACAGGTCCCATTGCCGGCGCAGCAGAGCGAACTTCCTTGGTGATCTGCACCGGATTGCGGCTGATGAAGCGGCTGGAAACATCACACAGTGCTTGCGGGCAGCGGAACGTCTGCTCCAGTTTCAGCACCTGGCCATGCCCCATCCATTCGCGGAATCCGGTCATCACCGAAACGTCGGCGCCAGCGAAGCGGTTGATCGACTGCCAGTCATCGCCCACCGCAAACAGATAGCGGCCCGGTTGGCTGACCAGCGCACGGCAGAGGCGCGCACGGGCGCGCGAGGCATCCTGGAATTCGTCGGCCATCACCAGATCGTAGGGTGATTCATAGTGGCCCTGTTCCAGCAGCCCGGCGGCCATGTTGAGCATGTCCTCGAAGTCGATGCCACGTTCGTCCGCCAGTGCGTTGTCCCAGGCCTGGAAAACCGGCCCGGCGATTTCCAGGAAGCGCCGGTAGCGTTCCTTGAACTGGTCTTCGGGCATCTGCCGCAGGCGTGCGCCCATATCGTCCAGCGTCAGGCAGTTGCTCTTGGCATGCGCAATGAAGGTGCGCATCAGGCCAATCAGGTCTGCATCCGGCATCGGCTTGGCGCCCTGGTCGGGCAGCTCGCGGTCCGGGTTCGGGTCGAGTTCGACACCAGACGCACCCAGCCGCTCGGCCAGATCCTGCAGGGCCTGTCCACTGCGCAGGCCGAACGACGTCGTTTCGACCAGTGCGGTGCCGTGCGCCGCATGCTGCTGCCGCTTCCAGTGCATCCCTTCGCTGTAGTTGGCAAAGTGCTTCGGCGGCTGGCCACCGGCATCCAACGCAAAGTGCTCGTGATACAGCCCGGCGTCCGGATAATAGAAATCAGGGCGATACTGGCGATAGGTGTCGGTCGCCGTATCGAATTCGTAGCGCCGTTCGTAGTCGTAGGTCACGCCGTTGTAGAACAGCCAGTCAGCGATCACGCACTCTTCCTGGCTCTTCACCCGCTCACCCTGCAGGGTGCGGATGTAGGGCGTGCCATCGCGGTCGTAACCATCGGCCATCATGTCGGCACCCAACGGCGGCAGATCGCGTCCGAACACAAGGCGGAACATGTCCCACTGGGTGCGGAAGTGGGTCGAACGGTCCTTCAGGTCGTCCACCAGTTCGGCCAGCTTGTTGAAGCCCAGCGTGGCGTCGATCGCCCATTCCGGGATATCAGGCTTGCGTCCCGTGGCCTCGGCGATGATGGCCAGGCCCAGGGCGTGGAAGGTCCGCGCCTCGACCACGATGTCGCCCATGCCGAGCCGGTCGAAGCATCGTCGCGCGCGCTCCTCCAGTTCGTTCGCGGCGACCTTGTTGAAAGCGAGCATCACAATCCGTTGGGGCTCCACGAAGCCGCGATCGATGGCATAGGCGGCCTTGGCAACCATCGTGGAGGTCTTGCCAGAGCCGGCCGCGGCCACGACCTGCACGCGGTTGTCGAAGCAGAAGACGGCGCGGGCCTGTTCCTCGGTCAGGGGCTTGCTCTCGACCCGGTCGAGGAAGTCCTTGGCCAGCACCTGCTCACGCGTTGCCATGGTCGCGTTGGCGTCGGCCCAGATGGCGGGCCAATCCAGGTGCCAGTCATTCAGTGCCTCAAGCGCGGCCAGATGGCGGCTGGAGCGCAGGTCGCCGTGCACGCTCGCATCGAGGAACAGACTCTCCAGCTCATCCGGGGAGAGCGGCAGGGCAGGCCGATCAGCCAGCAACGCCTGCTGCTGCTCATGGGTGATCCAGCGTCGGCTGGCGTGACCTCGATCAGTCAGTGCGTCCGCCGCGCTCAACCAGGCTTGGATCTGTTCGAGGATCTTCTCGAACAGATCCTTGCGCCCGCGCGTGCTGCGCGCGAAGAGCAGGCCCCGCACAGCCCCTGCAAGCTGGGACGCTTGCCCGTTGGGCAGGCCGCCCACGGACACGGAACCGCTGTCGGTCTGCAATGAAACGCTGGCCCAGAAAAACCCTGGAATGACCTGCACGCTGTGATCGTCATCCACGCGCTGCCGGTACTGTTGGCCTGCGATGTTCAGCTCGATGCATTCGCCATCCAGCCGCAACCGCCAGTGTGGCGAGCGTGTCACACGTTGGCCCCAGCCCGAGGGGCGCCATTCCATAGACATCCAGGTACTGCCTTGCAAACGTCAATCGGGCATGTAGAGCCCCTAAGCCCGCATGATAAGGGGCCTTGACGTTGCATGGGGTCTTTCCTGCGCGGGCAGGGCGCATCCAGATGCCGTCTATCTCAGCTCGCCCAAGCGCCCGGCGCATGGCACCATGAAAGGCCTGAATCCAAGAGCTGGCCATGGAAATTGACTGGTACCAGATCGGAACCTTGAAGCACATCGGTGGCGGCTACGATATCCGGACGGATCCATTGAACATCCTGGTGACCACTGCGAAGCAAGGGCACGAGGGCGAAGTCTCTGACATGCTTATCGTGATGGACGATGGCACCGTCATTCCACCGGACGGGATCATGCGTCTGGCACGGGCGCCTGGCCGGATCCGTTAGGAGATCCAGAACCTGCTGTGTCAGCAGTAGTGGCTGAATCACTCAAGCGTACGAGACCCTCGGTGCTGCAAGATGCGCTCCGTCACAGGCTATCGTTCCTTGGCGATCTCCGTCACTGTCACGCTCGCGATACGAAAGTGCGGTGGAGGTAGGCAGCCACCTCCCCCTGTCATCATGGTTCGCAGCCCTGCGTCAGAAGCTGTATGCCGCCTGCACATACACCCGCCGCGGCTCGCCCGGGAAATGCCCGTTGCGTTCGATGAAGCCACTGGCTGCGTACACCTTGTCGAACAGATTCTTGACGTTGGCCTGGAACTGCCACTGCTTCCACGTGGTCTTCCAGCTCATGTCGAATACCGTGTAAGCCTTGACCGTCTGCCCATCCAGGCTGACACGCTCGCCCACGTGGTCGGCGCCGAAGCCGATGGCCGAGTTGATCGAAGGCAGGTCGTAGCGCGTCCACAGGCCGAGCTTGTTGCGTGGCGCATTCGCGAAGCGGTCGCCGGAGGCATTGGTGATGCCGTTCGGTCCGGCGTCCTTTACCCGTGCGTCGTTGTAGGCGTAGGTCAGGTTCACCACCCAGCGCTCGGTCACGTCGGCCAGCAGGTCCAGTTCCATGCCCGTGCTGCGTACCAGGCCCAGTGCAGCGAGTTGGTTTACCCCGCCGACCACTTCGCCGGTGGCCTGCACGATGTTGCTGCGGTCGATGCGGTAGGCCGCCATGTTCAGGGTCACACGGTCGGCCAGCAGGGACTTCAGGCCGACTTCCCATTGCCTGCTGCGCTCCGCGTCGAACGGTCCGCCGGTCGCCGGGTTCTGGTTGGTGGCACTCTGCGGCACGAAGCCGCTGGCGATGTTGGCGTACAGGTTCACGCCGTCCCGGACGGTAAAGGTACTGCCCAGACGCCAGCTGAGCGCGTTGCCATCCACGCTGCTGCCGCCCATGCGGTCCTCATCCTTGAAGCCATCCCAACGCAGTCCGGCCAGCACGTGCCAGCGCGTGCCCAGCGCCAGCTCATGCTGCAGATAGCCGCCGTAGCGCTTGCTGCGGGTGGCGGTGCTGCGCCAGGGCAGGGCGGCCAGGTTGTAGTCATGCCAGGTGCTCGCGCCATAGACCGGGTTGAACAGGTCGATGCCGCGCACCGGGCCGGCGCCGCGTGCCAGGTCGGCACTGTTGGCGGTCTGCGCCGTGAAGTCGGCGTCGAGCTGATACATGTCGGCGCCGAACAGCACCTTGTGTTCGATACGGCCGGTGTTGATCCGCCAGACGGCATTGCCGCTGGCGGTGAAGGCCTCGTTGTCGCGGATCTGGTTGCGCAGCTGGCGCGTCATCCATTCGGGCACCCCGTCGCGGTCACGATCAATCAGCCCCATCGGCTCGTGGTACATCTGGTGCTCGTTGTTGCTGAACCAGCGCGCAGCAATGTCCACGTCCAGCGTATCGAGCGGTGCGAAGCGGTACTGCGCCAGTGCGACCCTGGCGCGCATGTCGAGGAAGTCGCTGGCCTCGTTGTGGTTCCATCGCCTGTCGGTCAGGAAGCTGCCGGCATCGTTCACTGGCACACCGCGCAGCCGGTTGCCGCCCAGGTTCTGGGTGATGTCGGTGAACTGCAGCACCAGTTCGCCGGTCTGGCCAACGTCGAAGGCCAGCGAGGCATCGCCGATCACGCTTTCGTTGTCGGCATTCCAGCGCACGCCCTGCTCGCTGTCGGCATACAGGCCGGCGCGATAGCGGGTGCTGCCGCTGGCATTCAGCGGGCCGGTGCCTTCGATCGATCCGGCGCGGAAGTCCTTGTCACCTGCCTGCAGCTCGATGCGGCGTTCGGCGCGCGCCTTGGGCTTGCGCGTTACATAGTTGATGATGCCGCCCGCATCACCACCGCCGTACAGCGCACCGGCCGGGCCCTTCAGCACTTCCACGCGTTCGATGTTGAACAGCTGCGGCACCGAGAAGCCTGCATAGGGATCGCCGCGCAGACCGTCGTAGAGCACGTTCTCCTGGCGGAACCCGCGCAGGGTGACGCCGGCATAGCTGAAGAAGCTGATGCCGCTGATGCTGCGGTACAGATCGGTGACCTGGCGCGCCGCCTGGTCGTCGATCAGCTCGCGTGGCACGACCTGGATCGACTGCGGTACCCGCTCCAGCGGAGTATCGGTGCGGGTGCCGACGGCTGCATCGTTGGCGCGGTACAGGGTCTGCGCGCGGCCGCGGACTTCCACTTTGTCCAGGTCTTTCGGGGTGTCAGCGGAGGCCTCGGAAGCCAGTGCAGGTGTAGCCAGGGAAAGGGGCAGCGCCAGGCAGAGGGCGTGCTTGAGCGGGGTTGGAAAGGGCATGAGGGACGAGGCTGGGCTGCAAATGAGAAAGATTAGCATTTGCAGTGCTTCGGGGCCTATCCCCCGGATGCACTATGGACGCGGGCCCGGGTCGGTATACGGGGTGCCGGCCAGAGCCACCAGCATGTCCGGGCGCCAGGCAACGATCACCGCGTTGCATCTGGCCACCACATGGACCGATGCTGCGCGCCAGGCCAAGGCCTATCGCAGCGGCCGCGTGCTGTTGGCTGGTGATGCGGCGCACATGCATTCGCCGCTGGGAGGTCAGGGCCTGAATCTCGGCATCGGCGATGCGATGAACCTGGGGTGGAAGCTGGCCGCCGTGGCGCGAGGCGACGCCGCCGAGACGCTGCTGGACAGCTATCAGGCTGAGCGCCATCCGATCGGCGCCCGGGTGCTCGACTGGTCGCGTGCGCAGGTGGCGTTGATGCGACCAGGCCCAGGGCAGCGCGCGCTGGCGGCGGTCTTCGCCGACCTGGCCGCGACCCGCGACGGTGCCACCTATCTCGCTGAGCGGTTGTGGGGCGTGGCACAACCACCGGTGTTCGACGGCGAGCATCCGTGGGTTGGCCAAAGCGTGCCTGACGTCCAGCTGGCCAATGGCGATCGCATGGGGGAGCTGCTGCGCGCAGGGAAGGGTGTGCTGCTGGGGCTCGATACCGGCGTTTCACTCGGCCCGATCTTTGCGCGCTGGCAACGCTCGGTTATCTGCGTGATATCCACGGCGCGCGATGCGATGGGACTGGGCGCGGTGCTGGTCCGCCCTGACGGTATCGTCGCTTGGGCCTGCGATGTCGGCGGCGATGCGTCGGGGCTGGAGTCTTCGCTGGAACGCTGGTTCGGTTTGCCGTGGTGAACGGCGCGCTAGGGTGATGCCACCATGGCCTGGGCGCGGTGCCCGGTCTCGGTCATCACCGAGGCCAGCTGCTTCAATGAGTACGGCTTGCGCAGCAGGGTGAAGCCATGGCCAGGATCCCGCGCCAGCAATTCGCTGTAGCCGCTGGTGAGGATCACCGGAAGCTCCGGGAAGCGGGCGCGGATGGCACGGGCCAGATCCAGGCCGTTCATGCCTGGCATCACGACGTCGCTGAACACCACATGGAAGCGCGAGGCATCCCGTTCCAGCTCGGCCAGGGCCTCGTCCGCATTGCGTGCAAGGACCACGCTGTAGTCGAGTTCGCGCAGGGCGCCCACCGCAAATTCGGCCACGTCGACGTTGTCTTCCACCACCAGCACGCAGACGCCATGACCATGCTGCAGCCCCGATTGCGCCGCCGGCCGTTCCGCCGTTTCTCCTGCCTGCGCCAGCGGCAGATACAGCGTAAAGCGGGTACCGGCGCCGGCCTGGCTCTGCACGTCCACCTCGCCTTCTGACTGCTTGACGAAGCCGAATACCTGGCTGAGACCGAGCCCGGTCCCAGCGCCCACGCTCTTGGTGGTGAAGAAGGGCTCGAAAATGCGGTCAACCACCGCAGGGTCGATGCCCGCTCCGGTGTCGGTCACACTGATCGCGGCAAAGTCGCCCTTCATCGGCGCGGCGAAGCGCACCGAAGGCACGGCGGTTACCCGTTCCACTTCGATGGTCACCCGGCCGTGTCCCTCGATCGCGTCGCGGGCATTGACCGCGATGTTGATCAATGCAGTGTCCAGCTGGGTCCGGTCCAGCAGTACCGGCATCGGTGTATCGGGCAATGCCAACGACACCTGGATGCGCGCGCCAAGTACCGTGGTGATGATGTCCGAGAGCGCGTGCACGCTTTCGCAGAGGTCGAAGACCTCCGGCGACAGGCTCTGGCGACGTGAGAATGCAAGCAGTTGCGCGGTCAGCTTGGTGGCGCGGTCCGACGCTGTTGCAATGGCCTGGATGTAGCGGCGCCGGGTGTCGTCTGCGGGCCACGTGTGCAGGAGCATGTCTACCGAACCCGTGATGACCTGCAGCAGGTTGTTGAAGTCGTGGGCCACCCCGCCGGTGAGCTGGCCGATCGCCTCCAGCTTCTGCGACTGCCGCAGCTGCTCGCGGGCACGCACCAGTTCCAGGTGGGCCTCCCGCGCCTGCTCGGTGATCGCTGCAACCTGGCGGCTGTGCAGATCGCGCTCGATCACCCGTTCGGTCTGTTCGCTGACCACGCACAGGATGCCGGCCACACTGCCGCAGCCGACGCGCAGCGGCGAATAGGAGAACGTCCAGAATGTTTCACGCAGCGTGCCGTCGCGATCCATCATCAACGGGAGGTTCTTGAAGCTGCGGCTGGTGCCGGCGAAGGCATCGTTGACGGCCTGCACCACGTCTGGCCATACGTCCGCCCAGACATCCTCCAGGCGATTGCCCATCGCGCCGTGCAGTTTTTCACCCAGCATGGGCAGGTAGGCATCATTGAAGAAGAACGCCTTGTCTTCCTTGCCCCAGGCAAGCCACAGCGGTTCTGGCGAATCCAGGATCATCGCCAGCAACGTGCGAAGTTCGGCGGGTGCGCTTGCGGCAGTGGCCGAGCGGGCCCAGTCACTGTCCTGCAGCAGTCGGTAGGCGAGCTGATCAGGTGCAGAGACTGGCAGGGGAAAAGGATGCATGGCCGCCATTGGCGCAGGAAGGTGGCGCAGCATAGCCGAGCGCATGTCATGACGCTCTGCACACCGCCGACATGAAAGGCCTCGCCACTTCGCAGCCGACGTGGCAGCGATGCACCCCTTGTTCCGCAGGTTGCCGCTATCGCGGCGCAGCGCGAAGGGAGGCGACGCTGGCCTGAGCGGCGGGTCTAGCCCTCACGACCTGCCTGCGCGGTGAGCGCATCCCGGCCAGCCTCGGTGAGATCGATATCCCCGTCCTCTGCCTGTACCGCCCACCCGGCGGTCACCGCCCACGTGGCGGCATCACCGCGCACCGGTTCTGCAGCGGCGATGGCCTGGAGTATTTTCCGCTGTTCCGCAGTCATTGCCACGTCGCGGTCCTCAAATACCCAGCAACGACGCCGGTTGCCAGTCCGACAGCCGGGCATGGCTGACCGGCTGATGGCAGCCGCACCCGTCGCAGCGGAACAATGCTCCACCTGGCAAGTGCACCAGATTGTCCTCACTGGCCGAGCTGGTCGATGTGCAATGCCGGCAGGTGACCGTGAGCGCGGTGATGCGCTGCACGCCCCCTGACAGATCGAACACGGCCTCGAACGCGCGAATGACAGGGTGGGCAGTGTCCGGCATCTGAATCTCGACAGGGTGGGGAGACCTCATCGTCGCGCGCCGGTTGTGATGGGCCAGTCAGCCAGGTGCATGGGCATGATCAAGACAGCCGCGGCAACCGGCAGCGCTCCTTTTCAGAGATCCTTTTTCTTTCCGCTCAGGTCCAGCGGCTTGTCACTGCCGCCGCGCTCGCTCGACCACACTTCCACACCCTTGTTGCAACGGCTCTCGCGGGCAGCGACCTCGCGCGGCAGATCCTTCAGATGGGGTGACTCCTGGCAGGCCGGATGCATGGCGCTGTCGTCATAGGTGGCGCAGGCGCTGAGCGACGCCAGGGCGATGGCAGTGAGGGTGGCGCGGAATGAAGACTGCAGAGTCATGAGATGGCCTCGGGTAATGCCAGGATGGCCATGGAATTCAAATCCGTGACGCCGGGCATGCACAATCGGACCCATTGCACTTGTTATTCTGTAACAAATGCGCAATAGTCCGGCCCCTGCTGGGTCAGGCGATGCAGATCATCAGCACCATGCACAGCGCCACCATCAGCACGAACACACGACGGCTCAGTGCCAGGCAGGCCAGATAGGCTGCGAGCGCCCACGCTGCCAGCAGCGCGCAGGCCATCACCCACAGCCCGATCCCCATCATCGAATCGACTGCCATCGCAGACAAGGCAATGGCCTTGGACAACGCCACCCCCAACACGCTGCCCAGCATGCCGGCCTGCAAGGCGATGGCATCGTGGCGGGCAGGTGCGCGGTGGTGGTGCATTGCGGGTCCGGTGCAGGCCGAGAATGCGGCGTCGGCTGCACTGTGCCGAAATGCACATCCACGAAATGTGTTCATCGCGCGCCAGGTGCGCGACGAAGACCGCGCAGTCGACTGGTCGACCTGTGAATGCGGTGGTTGGACGCCCGTTCTTCAGTGGTTGCCGGCGGCGACGGTCTTGCGCTTCCTGTCCAGCATCACCGCCGCGCACCACAGCAGCAGGCCGCCGATCGCGGTGGCCGCACCGACATAGCCGGTACTGGCCGGGCTGAAGCCGGCGCTGATCGCCATGCCGCCCAGCCACGGGCCGAGTGCGTTGGCGGTATTGAAGGCGGCATGATTGGAGGCGGCCGCCAGCGTCTGCGCTTCGCCGGCCACATCCATCAGGCGCGTCTGCAGTACCGCTGCCAGCGCGCCCATGGTGCCGACCGTGATGATCATCGGGCCGATGGTCCACACCGACTGTGCGGCCAGCGGATACAGCAGCAGCATCACGATCGACCACAGCAGCACCACGGCGGCGGCCTTGAAGTGGAACTTGTCCACCAGCCAGCCACCGGCGATGTTGCCGATGATCGCGCCGATGCCGAACACGCCCACTGCCAGCGGCATCCACGATTCGGCCACGCCGGTGACCTGCACGAGGGTGGGCGCGAGGTAGGTGAACACGCAGAACATGCCGGCGAAGCCGACCGCACCGATCGCCAGCGCCAGCCACACCTGGGAGGTGTTGAAGGCGCGCAGTTCGCGCATCGGCGAGGTACGCACTTCGTCCGGGTCCGGCAGCAGGAAGCGCGCGATCATCGCCACCGTGGCAATGGCCAGCACGCTGACCAGGGCAAAGGCGGTGCGCCAGCTCAACTGCTGGCCCAGCCAGGTGGTCAACGGATTGCCGACCAGGATCGCGATCGACAGGCCCAGCAGCACCCGCGACATCGCCTGGCCGCGCTGGCCGGCAGGGCTGATCGCAGCGGCCACCAGCATCGCAACGCCGAAGTAGGCGCCATGCGGCAGGCCGGCGACGAAGCGTGCCACCAGCATCGTGCCGTAATTCGGTGCCAGCGCGCTGGCCAGGTTGCCGATCGCGTAGAAGCCCATCAGCGCCAACAGCAGCTTGCGGCGCGGGAAGCTGGCACCCACGAAGGCGAGGATCGGGGCACCGACCACCACGCCGATGGCGTAGGCGCTGATCAGGTGCCCGACCTGGGTTTCGGAAATCGACAGGCCGCGGCTGATCTCCAGCATCAGCCCCATGCTGGCGAATTCGCTGGTGCCGATGGCAAATCCACCCAGCGACAGGGCGAGGATGATCAGGGTGCGCTGGCGGGGCGTCAGCCGCGCAGCCAGGGAAGAGTTGGGGCTCATGCGGGGGCGCGATGGGGCGGGGGAGCCGTCCATTGTACTGCTGCACTGCAACAGGAGCAGTAGCACTCAGGGTAAATCAGCGTTTGATCGGTGACACGCCGGCCCTCCGCGCCGCCTCGCGGCCGGCTCAGATGCCCAGCGCCGCCCGGGCATGAGCGTATTTGTCGCGAAGGCGCCCTGCCGTGGTCCCGTCCAGCATCGCCAGCCGCTGTGGATCGGCGTTGTCATCCAGATCGGCGCGCTTCACTTTCAATGCCAGCGGGTGGGCGGCAATGCGCGCGTAGTAGCTGTCCGCGTCAGGAGCTGCATCGCGGTTGAGCAGTTGCACCGCCTCGCGCAGCGGCGCCGGAAATACCTCGATCCGCGCGGTAAACGCCGGGCAGTCCTCGGCCACGTCATGCAGCCAGGCCACCACTTCGGCGGCATCGTCGCCGCGCACGGCGGCCGCCACCCGCGCCACATGGCCGATATAAGGCTGGCCGGCCTTGTCGATCTGCCCCGCGTGGGCCTCGGTGGCCAGCGTACGGGCAAGTGCTACCCAGTCCATTGCAGTCTCCTTGGATATCCGCGCACAGTTTCGCGCGAAAGCCGCAGCGGTTGTGGATGCGCCCATGACGCTGCCACGGGCATGATGGCGAGGCAGGGGACGCAGTGTTGCCCCGACAAGGAGGAGTGAGATGCAGGAATTCAGGCATGTGCTGGAAACCCGTGGACGCTATCAGCTGGTAGCGGTGTCC